>JBFHON010000096.1:0-9603 GCA_041593295.1 Oceanococcaceae bacterium
CAGGGTGGCCTTCCCGGTCTGGTCGACCGGCTTCTGACCACCCCCGGTGTGCGGGCCATCTGCATCGACGGCGCAGCGCCGCCTGAAGGCATCAGCATGATGCAGCGCACCGACCTGGCAAACCTGCTCGACGCGGATGTCAGCATCGCCCGCCTTCGACAGTTCAATTTGCTGGTCGGGGAATTCACCCAGCAATCCGGGCACTACGAAAATCTTCGCCCCTACCTGCTGCCAGCAGCCATGCTCGCGGGCGTTGTCGTCCTGCATTCCGCCCTCAGTGGCCTGTTCCTGCATCAGGTAAAAACCGAAGCCGAGCAAACCTGGCAAACCGCAGAAGCCGCGTTTTCCCAGACCTTCCCGCAGATCACGCGGATCGTCGACATGCGTGTGCAGGCGTCCCAGCAACTGGCGGCAGCACGTTCTGGCGGCGCGTCCAGTGCGGTCCTGGAATTGATGACGCAAAGCGCGGATGCCCTGAAACAGACCCCGGAACTGCAACTGGACAATGTCCAGTTCCGTGATGCCGCCCTGTACCTGAGTCTGTCGGGCAAAAACCTCCAGGCGCTGGAAAGCCTGCGCACCAAACTGGAAAAGCAGCCCCGCCTGAAGCTGGAGGTGCAGTCCGCACAGGCCGGAAGTGACGGCGTACAGATCCGACTGAAGCTGGAGAAAGCCTGATGCGCGACTGGTGGGAACAACGCGAACCGCGTGAACAACTGATTCTGGCTGCCGCCGCTCTGGTCCTTGCCGGACTGCTCTATTTCCTGCTGGTGTGGGAGCCGCTGTACAAGTCCCTGCACCAGCATCGCGCGGAAATCCAGGAAGCCCGCTCCCTGGCGAGCTGGCTGGTCGAGATTCGCCCCGAGGTCCAGGCATCGGGTGGCCGCGTAGCCGCCTCGGCCAGCGGGCGCTCGATGCTGTCGGTCGTCGACAATGCCGCTCGCCAGGCGGGCCTGTCACCCAAGGTCAAACGAATTCAACCCGACGGGGACTCCAGCGTCCGTGTCTGGATCGAGGATGCGCCGCTGGCTGACATCCTGCGCTGGATACAGACCCTGCATGACAAGCACGGCATCGACACCAGCAATCTCAACATGGACCGCGGCAAGGCTGCCGGCACCGCCACGGCCCGCATGACACTGGAGCGCACATGATCGGTCGTATCGCCCTCGGCGGCGCAAGCCTGCTGGCCGGGTTTGTCGGTGGCGTCATCATGCTGGCCCCCGCAGCCAAGGTCATCGGTCTGAGTGGTATTGCAGAGCAACCCGGGGTGCAGATTTCCGGCGTGGATGGACGCCTGCTTTCCGGCGTCATCACCCAGGTCACCAGCGGCCAGGTCCAGCTGTCGGACCTCAACTGGTCCCTGCAGCCCGCCGCACTGCTCGGTGGAAAGGTTGCTGCCGACCTCGGGTTCAAGTTGCAGAACTCGATTCCGGCGCGTGGCCACGTCGTGGCCGCACCCAGTGGCGTCGTGACCCTGAAGGACTGGCGAACCAGCCTGGGCATCCAGGAATTGAAGCCCCTGCTGAACCTGCCGTTCATTCCCCTGGACGGACGCGCCTCGCTGCAGCTCGACAAGGCCCGCGTTGGCGCCAACCAGCGCCCCGAGTATGTGCGCGGCTCACTGCAACTGACGAACGTCAAATGGACCCTGCTGCGGCCTGCTGCACCACTGGGCGCATTCCGGGTTGATATCGACACCAATGAGGACGGCGTGATCGTCGGGACCGTCAGCGATGACAACGCCGATATCGGCCTGGCCGGAACCATCACCCTGAACCCCGATGGCAGCTACCTGGCCGACCTGGCGATCTCGCCACGGGCGCAGACGCCGCCGATGATTCGAAACACCCTGCCGACCCTGGGCCGCCCGAATCCGGACGGCAGCTATCCGGTCAAGCAGCAGGGCCGCATCCCCGGCTGGTAAGGCCGTATTGCCAATGAGCAAGGGCAAGGTCATCGTCGGGCTGTCAGGCGGCGTAGATTCCGCTGTCGCCGCTGCGTTGCTGCGTGACGAGGGGTACACCGTCGAAGGCCTGTTCATGCGCAACTGGGCCGAAGATGATGCGTACTGCACCGCCGCCGAAGACCAGGACAGCGCCCGCGAGGTGGCGGATGTGCTGGGGATTCAACTGCACTTTGCGGACTTTTCCAGCGCGTATCGCGAGCGGGTTTTCGCGGACTTCCTGGCGGAATACCGCGCCGGCCGCACGCCCTCGCCTGACCTCCTGTGCAACCGGGAAATCAAATTCGGCGTATTCGCCGAGCATGCCCGCACACTCGGCGCCGACTGGATCGCCACCGGGCACTACGCACGCATCGAGCACGGTCCGCAACGCAGCCTGTTGCGCTGCGCCGCGGACAGCAACAAGGACCAGACCTACTTTCTGGCGGCGACTCCCGGCAAGGCTCTGCGCAATGTGCTGTTCCCGCTGGGCGACCACACCAAACCGGAGGTTCGCCGCATCGCCACCCGGCTCGGGCTGCCCAACCACCAGCGCAAGGACTCCACCGGCGTCTGCTTCATCGGCGAACGGCCGATCCGCGAGTTCCTGCAGAACTGGATCGCCGTTCATCCGGGCCCCATCTGCACCGATGACGGGCGGAAGGTCGGTCAGCATGACGGCATCGCCTACTACACGCTGGGCCAGCGCACCGGGCTCGGCATCGGCGGCGTCAAAGGCGCGGCCGAATCCCCCTGGTATGTTGCCGAGCGTCAGCTGGACAGCAACACCCTGATCGTGACCCAGGACAAGGCGGACCGACGCCTGAACTCCCGCTTTCTGCGTCTGGGCACCTGCTTCTGGATCAACGAACCGCCGCGCAATCATTTCAGCTACCGCATGCGCATCCGACACCGGCAGCCTCTGCTCAAGACCACGGTGATCGAAACGGCGCCCATGACACTGCGCGCGGAGGAGCAGCTCTGGGCTGCTGCGCCCGGTCAGTACGCCGTGCTCTATGACGACGATGTCTGCCTGGGCTGCGGTGTCATCGAAGAGGCACTGTTCGACTAGGGTCGCACCCCGGGACGGTCAACAATCGCGAATTTGCGCTCGGGCCCGCGTTACAATCGGACAGAGGCTACGCAGGGGCATCGACTGCCCCGGCCCACGGCCACTTTTCCACCGGCCCACCTGCGGCCGACATGACTCCCAGGGAGGACGCACACCCATGACGGACAGTTTCAATGCCCGCGCGCAGCTTGCCGTAGGCACAAAAAGCTACGACTACTACAAGCTCAGTGCAGTTGCCGACGAGGCCACACTGGCCCGCTTGCCCTACTCCCTGAAGGTGCTGCTGGAAAACCTGGTACGCCATGAAGATGGCGTGAACATCACCCGGGATGACATCGCCGCCATCGTCAACTGGGATGCGAAGGCCGAGCCGACCACCGAGATCGCCTTCACCCCGGCCCGGGTCATCCTCCAGGACTTTACCGGCGTGCCCTGCGTGGTCGACCTGGCGGCCATGCGTGACGCGCTGGCCAAGCTCGGCGGCGACGCAACCAAGATCAACCCGCTGGTCCCGGTCGAACTGGTAATCGACCACTCCGTGATGGTCGACAAGGCCGGCAGCGACGACGCCCTGGACCTCAATGCGCGCATCGAATTCGAACGCAACAAGGAACGCTACGCCTTCCTGCGCTGGGGGCAGACCGCATTCGACAACTTCAAGGTCGTTCCGCCTGATACCGGCATCGTGCACCAGGTCAACATCGAATATCTCGCGCGCGTGGTCTTCGGCAAGGAAACCGGGGTCGCCTACCCGGACACGGTGGTCGGCACCGACTCGCATACCACCATGGTCAACGGCATCGGCGTGCTGGGCTGGGGCGTAGGCGGCATCGAGGCAGAAGCTGCCATGCTTGGCCAGCCGGTCACCATGCTCATTCCGCAGGTCGTCGGCTACCGCCTCACCGGCAAGCTTGCCGAAGGGGTGACGGCGACCGACCTCGTGCTGACCATCGTCCAGAACCTGCGCGAACTGGGCGTGGTCGGCAAGTTTGTCGAATTTTTTGGCGAAGGCCTCGCCGACCTGCCGCTGGCCGATCGCGCAACCATTGCCAACATGGCCCCGGAATACGGCGCGACCTGTGGCATCTTCCCGGTGGACGAAAAGACCATCGACTACCTGAAACTGACCGGCCGCGATGAGGACGAACTGGCGCTGGTCGAAACCTACGCCAAGGCCAACGGGTTCTGGCGCCATGATGGTGAGCCGGACGCGGATTACAGCGAGGTGCTGGAACTCGACCTGGCCAGTGTGCAGCCTTCGCTGGCCGGCCCGAAACGACCACAGGACCGCATTCTGCTCGGCGACATGAAAACCAGCTACCGGCAGCATCTGGAGCCGATGATTGCCGATCGGGATCGCAAGCCGCTTGAGGTCGCCGAGTTCGAAAGCGAGGGCGGCGACACCGCCGTCGGCCACTCCCCGGTAGAAAGCGGCGGTGTGGCGCGCGTGGAGGTCAATGGCCAGTCCTTCGACCTCAAGGACGGAGCCGTGGTGGTGGCAGCCATCACCTCCTGCACCAACACCTCGAACCCGGCGGTGCTGCTGGGTGCCGGCATCCTGGCGAAGAAAGCCGTCGCCAAAGGCCTGCGCGCCAAACCCTGGGTGAAGACATCGCTGGCACCCGGATCACAGGTGGTCAAGGATTACCTGGAAAAGGCAAACCTCATGCCGGACCTGAAGGGCCTCGGTTTTCATGTGGTCGGCTACGGCTGCACCACCTGTATCGGCAACACCGGCCCGCTGGATCCGGCGATTTCCGGCGCCATCCAGGAACATGACCTTGTCGCATCGGCGGTACTTTCCGGCAACCGCAACTTCGAAGGCCGTATTCACTCGGATGTGAAGATGAACTTCCTCGCCAGCCCACCGCTGGTTGTTGCCTACGCCATCGCCGGTACCGTCGACATCGACCTTTCCGGCGAACCGCTGGGCCAGGATGCCGATGGCAACGACGTCTACCTGAAGGACATCTGGCCCTCCAATCAGGAAATCCAGGATGCGCTGGCGTCCAGCCTGAACAGCGACATGTTCAAGGCACGCTATGGCGACGTGTACAGCGGTGACTCCCGCTGGCAGGGGCTGGAAATCCCCACCGGGAAAATCTACGAGTGGGATGACTCGTCCACCTACGTGCAAAACCCGCCCTACTTCGAGGGCATGACCATGGACGTGGCCGACATCGCCCCGATTACCGGCGCCCGCTGCCTGGCCAAGCTGGGTGACTCGATTACCACCGACCACATCTCCCCGGCCGGCGTCATCAAGCCGGACATGGATGCTGGCAAGTACCTGCAATCCAAGGGCGTGCAGCCCGCCGACTTCAACTCACTGGGCTCACGCCGCGGCAACCACGAAGTGATGATGCGCGGCACCTTTGCCAATGTCCGTCTGCGCAACCAGATTGCCCCGGGCACCGAAGGCGGCTGGACCCGGCACCTCCCGGACGGCAAGGACATGTCGATCTATGAAGCGGCCATGCAGTACAAGGCGGAAAACACCCCGCTGGTCGTGCTCGGCGGCAAGGAGTACGGCACCGGGTCCTCGCGCGACTGGGCCGCCAAAGGCACCATCCTGCTGGGCGTCAAAGCCGTGATCGCCGAAAGCTTCGAGCGCATCCACCGCTCCAACCTGGTCGGCATGGGCGTGCTCCCCCTGCAATTTGCCGACGGCGACAGCCAGGATTCGCTGGGTCTGACCGGCCTGGAAACCTTCGACATCGAAGGCCTCGAGCGGGGCGCAAAGAGCGTCACCGTCAAGTTGACCGCCGACGATGGCGCAACAAAGAGCTTCACGGCCAAGGTCCGCATCGACACACCGAAGGAGTGGGATTACTACCAGCACGGCGGCATCCTGCAATACGTGATTCGGCAGCTCGCGGCCTGAGCCTTGCGGCCACACCGGACGGAGCCACACACAAAAACGCCCCATCAGGATGGGGCGTTTTTTTTTCCTGAAACATTCCGGGCCCACGCTGGCCCGGAAGCGTTTAGTGGGACGCCGCTGCTAGTGGGCCAGCGCCGACACTGTGCCCTTCAGCTTGTCACCAAGCTGGGCTTCCAGCCGCTGAGCGGCGTCCAGCAGCGCGGCATCGTTGAATGGCACGCGGGTCAGCTGATCCAGCTGCACCGTCCCGAGGTCATGTCGGGGATGCAACACAGGGCCCAGTGCGTTCGGCATGCTGCTCACACTGGCCAGTGTGATGCTGCCCAGATTCAACCCGGAGGCATCGGCCAACTGGTGAAAGATCAACCCGTAAAACGGCAGGGCCACCCATTGCTTGCCCGGCTCCAGGTGGGCAGCATTCTGCGCCGTCGCTACCGGCGCCCCCTGCACGCCGTTCAGCGTGCCACTAAGGTGATAGCGACCACTTGCCAGCACCTCGGCTTCGGCCAGCAGCAGCAGATTGCCATTGTCGATGCTTGACCGGTAGCGCCCGGTCAGGTGCGCACCGGGGTGGCTGTACTGAAATCCGCCCAGCGCCTTGCGCACCTCGCCCTTGGCATTTTCCGCGTGCAGTTTGACCATGACGCTTCGAGCACTGCCGACAGCGGGCGCGACGGCCTCGTCAAGGGTGATGCGGGCCGTGTAGATGCCATCCGCGGCGCGGGCATCGGCGCCCTTCCCGTCATCGGCATACACCACATCGGCCAGCGTGCCGACATCAGCGAGAACGACCTGGCCGGTGATTTCCCAGCCCGACAACGGCCCGCTCCGCAGGTTCTGCAATGCCGACAGGGCCTTCGCACCATTCCAGTCCAGACGGGCATACAGGCGGACCTCGTCACCCGCCTCATAAGCCACCTGATCCACCCAGGTCTCGAGCGCCGGCGCCTGCCCCTCCGGGCCACTCATCCGCTGTCGACTGGCGATCCGCCCGCTGGTGACCGGGTCCACCGCATCGCGAACCGGGAACGACCATTCCGGAAACACGGCACGTTCGCGATACTCGGTTGCGGCAGCAAGGGCCAGATTGGGTGCGACGGCCGACTGCGCGCCCGCAGCAAGCGGGGCGGCAGCAAGCAGGCCGAGCAATAACTTTTTGATCAATTTCATGTGGATATCTCCGGCCTCAGTAAAGGATGCTGATGAATTCACCGCTGGTCATCGAGCTCTGCACCTGAGAGCCCGGCGTGCAGGGCGAGCCCGAACAGGTCCAGATGCCATCGGGAATCGCGCGGCGCGTATCGGAATCCGCATCATTGCGGATGTCATCGTGGTTCTCGTGGGCAACATCCAGGTTGCTGAAGCCATAGGACTCCTGTTTGTAGCTGTTGCCGCACACATCATCGTTGTCGTAACTGACATTCGGGCTGCCGTCACAGGCATAGATCGATGCGTGCTGTACCACGCCGTCATCCTCACCGGATAGACAGGCACTGGCACCAAAGATGGCTTCATAGCCGCCGGTCAGATAGACGGTTTTGGCGGGTGCACTGGCGAAGGTCCGCACCTGCACATCGTCGGCGCTACGGAGCCAGTAGGTCGCGTCGTCACAGTCCTGAATCCAGGATGCCGCCCAGTTGCAACTGCCGCTGGACTCACCACACACCGCATCCGCACCTTCCGAGCCCCGATGCGCCCCGGACAGGGAAACTACCAGGGATACACGGCTCGCAACCGTGTCGTAGGGACCGTTGTAGTTGTAGTTCGGGTCGGAGGCATCATTGTTTCCAAGGATGAAGTCCATCACCGGGTTGCCCATGCTGTGGGCAATCACCCAGAAGGTGCCACCCTGGCTGTAGCTCAGGCTGCAGCCATTGCCGCCACCATCGGTCGTACCATTGGTAGCCGCGAGAATCTCGTTCGCCACCTCCCCGGCAGCCTGAGAATCCCAGTACGGTTTGGTGCCGTTGTAGCCAACGACGTAGTAGGAACTGCTGAAGTTCTTGGTGGCCGTCCGGATCAGGTCATCAGAACCATCGACCCAGTAGTTACGCGCGTTGCTGTAACTGGTGTAGGTGCCCGTATTGGTTTGCTTGCCGTGGACAAAGATCAGACAGGGCGCGGCCTGAGCCAGACCTGCGGCAGATAGCAGCAACAGCGCAAGCGCCGCGCGAAAGCGAATTGGTTTCATGTCTCCCCCAAAGTAAAAAATACTGACCGGAATCGGGCCAGCCGGGGCTGTGAGCATGCGCGCGGAATACGCCGCCGGCCAGAGTGCGGGCCGCACGAAGGCATCACCATTTCCCGCAAACCCTGTAGTGATTCCCCTACGCTGGATCGGAGAGTCTCCATTGCAAACACACTGGACTGGCCTGAGGCAACGTTCGCGCTCCTGGTGGCGTACGGTCAAACATGATGTCAACCGGTGTCATGCCATCGCGAAGCGCCCATGTTAAGCGCCATCTACTTCAACTTCGCCGGGGCGAAACGACTTTGCAGCCAACGGCCAGGAGACCAGTCATCCGGTCGCAGACCGTAATCGACAGGGGCTTGTTGCCCCTGTCGAGTCGCGGTTCCTAGAAGGGAACGTAAGGAGCGTCGGGCACACTCACCGGAATGATTTGCCCACGGACGGCTCCATCCGGATCCGCAGCCGTATGCACATTGACATAGCCCTGGTCACCACCCAACACCGCCAACATGGCGTCGAATGAATCCGATCCGACCTGTTCACGGGTGATCACGTTGGTCAAGGTCCCGGATAGCGGCGAGTCCGCCATGTCACTCGCATACAGGGTCACAACGACGGGACCATTGCTATCAGCATCCGCCGGGCCATGAATGTGAGCGCCCGTCACATCAGAAAGGCCCAGACACCCAAGGCGATAACGCACCCGATTCGGTGTGGTTTGCACGAATGTCGCATAGCAACTGGCGTTTGTTCCCGAGACAGAGGGCGCATGCAACTCCTGGCTGGGGGATAGTGTGGCCATCCAACCTTCATGTGCCGCCATAGCTGACGTAGAAACTACCCCAACAGCGAACATTGCAAGGGCTTTTTTCATCATGTAGTTCTCCCGAGTTAAAAAGACCGCCGGGAAAGTACCCGGCTATCCCGCACTACGAATGAACCGGTCAAATGGATGCAGCATTGTCCACACAGCGTGCTCACAGGGCGCCAGGCAAAAAGCAGCCGTCGGCAACAAGCGTTGCGGGCGATAGCTTGGCGAGC
Source organism: Oceanococcaceae bacterium (assembly GCA_041593295.1). Classification (GTDB taxonomy): domain Bacteria; phylum Pseudomonadota; class Gammaproteobacteria; order Nevskiales; family Oceanococcaceae; genus MS8. The sequence goes on from JBFHON010000096.1 coordinate 9,134, forward strand.
CCGTGACGTCACAGCAGCTTGCAGCGATAAGGCGGTTGAGGGTGATTTCTCCCTGTTGCCTGCGGGAAACCGGGGAATTGCAGCCGCTATACTGCCGTGTTCTGCAGGCAAACCGGCACGCCCTGTCCGGAGACATCCATGCGTTCCATCTTCCGCACACTGACGCTCACCCTCACAGGCGTTGCAGGCATTGCCGGATTGATAGCCTGCGACAGCACACCTTCCCCGGCGACCGCACCGGGCGCCAACGACGGGAGCATGACAAAAATCGGCGATCATCCGTTGGCCCGCTGTGCCACTAAGAGCGCACTGCTGTCTTTGGGCGCGGGTACCGATTCCCCCGGCATTCCTCCGCAGATTCCCCGCCATGAACGTGACACCGCTCTTGTCCTGAACGGCGGCGCCTGCAGGAACAATCAGGCCTTCCTGCTTGGCAGCGGCATCTTCGACATGACCGGACCGGCTGGCGA
>JBFHON010000097.1:0-9579 GCA_041593295.1 Oceanococcaceae bacterium
CTGAAGTGGTTGAAGTCGGTCAGGAACTCGACGTCAAGGTGCTCAAGTTCGATCGTGAGCGTATGCGCGTCAGCCTCGGCCTGAAGCAGCTGGGCGAAGACCCCTGGGTCGAAATTGCCCGCCGTTACCCGGAAAACACCCGGATGTTCGGCAAGGTCACCAACATCACCGATTACGGCTGCTTTGTCGAAATCGAAGACGGTGTCGAAGGCCTGGTTCACGTTTCCGAGATGGACTGGACCAACAAGAACGTCAACCCGGCGAAGGTTGTTCACGTTGGCCAGGAAGTCGAAGTGATGATCCTGGACATCGACGAAGAGCGTCGTCGTATCTCCCTGGGCATGAAGCAGTGCGTGCCGAACCCGTGGGAAGAATTCGCGCAGAACCATGCCAAGGGCGATCGCGTCAAGGGTACGGTCAAGTCGATCACCGACTTCGGCGTCTTCATTGGCCTGGACGGCGGCATCGACGGTCTGGTCCACGCTTCCGACGTCGCCTGGGATGTGGAGGGTGAAGAAGCCCTGCGTCAGTTCCAGAAGGGTGAAGAAGTCGAAGCGACCGTGCTGACAATCGAGGCGGGTCGCGAGCGTATTTCCCTGGGCATCAAGCAGATGCAGACGGATCCGCTGACGTCGTACATGGCTGAGCATCCGAAGGGCTCGATCGTGAACGGCAAGGTCATCGAAGTCGAACAGCGTGTTGTTCGCGTCGAGCTGGCTGAAGGCGTTGAAGGCTACATCCGTGCGGCTGACATCAAGCGTGAGCGCGTCGAAGACGCCCGCACCGAAATGAATGTTGGTGACGACGTAGAAGCCCGCTTCATCTCCGTTGATCGCAAGAGCCGCGTGCTGGGTCTGTCCATCAAGGCTAAGGAACAGTACGAAGAAGACCAGGCTGTTCGCGAGTTCGGTCGTCAGGATGGCGATACCGCTGCCGGTGCGACCACCATGGGCGACCTGCTCAAGCAGATCCGTGGCGACGACGAAGGCGACGACGAGTAATCTTTGCCGGCCCATTTGATCACCAAATGGGCCGCATCGCCTAGACTATGAAGCCCGCGTGCTGCAAATGCCCGCGGGCTTTTGTCTTTTGATGGAGTCGAAATGACGAAATCCGAATTGATCGATAACCTCGCGCTCCACCACACCCAGCTTTCGCTGCGCGATGTGGAACTCGGGGTCAAAATCATTCTTGATCACATTACCGATGCGCTGGTCGCAAACGAGCGCATCGAGATTCGCGGCTTCGGCAGCTTCAAGCTGCATGAGCGGCCGCCGCGTACCGGTCGCAATCCGCGCACCGGGGCGATCGTGGAAATTCCGGCCAAGCGGGTACCGCACTTCAAGCCGGGCAAGGAACTGCGCGAACGCGTGGACACCTTGGGAGCATCCTGATCTTGCTGCGCATACTGCTGATTATCCTGTTCCTCGTTGCGGTGGCGGCTGGCGGGTCGTTCAGTTACCACAACCCGCAACCGGTCATGGTCGACTGGCTGGTACAGACGAGTGAACAGCCGCTGGGTGTGCTGCTCCTGGGTGCGATGCTGGCCGGATTTGTCCTCGCCATGCTCGTGCTGGGGCCGGCCTGGTGGGTGCAGCGGGTACGGGTTCGGAGGTTGCAAAAGTCACTTCTGCGTCAATCCGGCGAACTGGACAGTCTGCGCGCACTCGGCTCGGAGTAGAGCCCGGTGCCAGATTTCAGTGGTCTCCTGCTGATCCTGTTGCCGCTGGCGGCTGCCAGTGGCTGGTTCGTGGCGCGTATGCGCCCGCCCGAAGAGAGCGAGGCCGGTCTTGACCCGCGTCTGACCCAGGGGCTGGGCTTGCTGGTCAACAACCAGACCGATGCGGCCATCGACCTGTTCATGAACATCGCCGAGGCCGAACCGGAAACGGTGGAGCTGCAGCTGACACTGGGCAACCTGTTCCGTCGGCGCGGCGAGATTGACCGGGCGCTGAGGGTTCACCATCAGCTCAGCCAGAACATCAATCTGCCACCATTGCAGCGCAACCGGGCGCGGTTCGAGCTGGCGGGTGACTACCTGCGCGCCGGGATTCTGGATCGTGCCGAAGGCCTTTTCCGGGAGCTGGCCGATCAGGGCGTTTTTCTGGAAGCCAGCCTGCGTGCGCTGACCCGCATTCATGAACAGCAGCGCAACTGGGAAGCCGCTATCGATACCCTGCGCTGGCTGTCGAGCGCCAAGGGCCGCGATTTCGGCCGGACCATCGCGCATTATCACTGTGAGCTTGCGCTGGAAGCCCGCAAGACCGGGGATAGCAAGACCTTTGATCGGCAGATCAAGAAGGCCCTGCAGGCCGACGCCGGCAATGTGCGGGTGGCACTGGTGCGCTTCGATGCGCTGGTCGCGAATGACCAAAAAGAGCGAGCCATCGAGGTGCTGCTGAAGGTGCCCGACCATGATCCGCGGTTCATCCCGGAAGTCGTGTCACGGCTGATGCCTTTGTGGGAATCCATGGGGGTCACCGAGCGGCACGTCGAGGCACTGGCACGACTGGCCCAGCTCAAGGAAGGTGTCAGCGCCGCCATCGCACTGGCCCATTGGCGGGAGAAGAACGGCCAAGAAGGGCTGGAGATTCTGCTCGACGAAATTCGCCGCTTCCCCAACTGGATTGCGATGCAGGCCGCGCTGGAGCTGCCCTGGCCAGAGGCCGAGACCGGGCCGGCTTTTCAGGAGCTGCTGCAGGCGCTCCGCGGTGCGCTGGAGCCCTTGCTGGCGCGCCGGATCCGCTTTCTCTGCGAGCACTGCGGTTATGGCTCGGGCATGCTCAATTGGCAATGCCCGAGCTGCAAGCAGTGGGGAACACAGTCCCCGGTGCTGGATTTGCGGCTGGCGCAAATGGCCGCGCCGCGTTCCGGCATTAACCTCTAGCTAGCGGCCGGCGACAGTCAGCGCTGCTCGAGCATCAGCAAGCGCTGGCCGCGGCCGGGAGGCGGCCCATTCGGATTGCGCCGCAATTCGTCGCGGATGCGTTCGGGCGCGCGGGCAACGAGGGAGTCCAGCCGGCCGCGCAGGCGGGCCTCGTTGTACTCATCCCACTGGCGACTGCTGAGCGCGCGCCGTAACTGGTAGATGGCCTGCAGCCAGTCGCCGCGTGCCAGCTGCCAGTTGGCGAGCTGGTACTGGGCTTCGGCCGGTTCGTTCATCGCGCCAGCCGCCTGGGCCAGCATCTGGAATACCTCGGGGATGTCGGCAGCGAAGGCCTCGCTCTCCAGCAGCAGTTGGCGGACCGACTCCGGGTGCTGGGCATCCAGTTCCCATTGCGCCAGTTGCAAGGTCGCAGCATGGTTCAATGGGTCGGCCCGGTGCACGCCGCGCAGCAACGTGACGGCCGCCTCCGTGTCGCCATGGGCATGCAGAGCGCGGCCCAGCTCCATTTCCAGTACCGGCTTCTGAATCTTGTGGTCGGAGCTGGCCAGGGCACTGCGCGCCGCACTCACCGCTTCCGCGTTGCGGCCCAGCGCGCGTAACGAGATGGAGCGGCCATAGGCGTTGACCATGGCCGGGGTCGTGGCTTCCGGCTGCGCCGGGAAACGCGCCACCTTGTCGCTGGCCAGTTCGTGAGCGGCCAGTTCGGCGCGGACCTGCATCAGCCGGAACAAATGGGTTTCGAACGGATTGCGGACCTCGAGCGCGGTGCGCCGGTTGCGGGCTTCAGCCATGCGGGTCGTGCTGTACGGGTGGGTGCGCAGCAGTTCCGGAATGCCTTCACCATACAGCCGCGACTGCGCTGCGATGCGGCGGAAAAAATCTTCCATGCCGATGGGGTCGAAGCCGGCCTGTGCCAGCGTGGCGATCCCCAGGCGGTCGGCCTCGAGTTCGTTGGCGCGGGTGAAGTTGACCCGGTTCTGATACGACACTGACATGCCGATGCCGATCGCGGCCTGCACCAGATCGGGGTCGCTGCCACCCGCCACCAGTGCCGCGAGCAACAGGGCGGCTCCGGCGATATCCCAGCCGCTGGTCTGGTCCATCTGCCGGGCAATGTGGCGCTGGGTGACGTGGGCAATTTCGTGGGCCAGCACGCCCGCCAGTTCGGCCTCGCTCTGGGCGGCGCGTATCAGCCCCGTGTGGATGCCGATGTATCCGCCGGGCAGGGCGAAAGCATTGATGCTGGGATCGTTGATGACGAAAAAGCGGAAGGGCTTGCCGCGGGCCTCGTCACTGGCATCGACCAGTTTCTGGCCGAGCTGCTGGATGTAGGCGCCCAGCTCGCGATCATTCAGGATCAGGTTGTAGGCCTGAATCTGGCGAAAGACTTCCTTGCCCAGTTCACGCTCTTCATACAGGGGCAGACTGCGGTCAGCCGGTTCGCCAAACTCGGGCAGGTTGTAGCCGGAGGCGCCGGCGCCAGCGGTAATCAGTGCGGAAAGCAGGAAAAAGATGAACCGTGATGCCGCGCGGGGACGGCTTCCACGTATCATGTGGACGGACAATTTTTCACTCCGCTTTTAATTGGTCAGCAAAGGAGACCACATTACATGAACATGGTTCAGGGGTGGATTCGCGAACACCTGTCCAATCCGCAGGTCGTGAGCCTGGCTCTGGTACTGCTGGCGACGGTGTTGCTGATCACCTTTTTTGGTGACGCACTGGCGCCATTCCTGGCGGCCATCGTGCTGGCCTATTTCCTCGAGGGTGCGGTCTCCGGGCTGGAGCGTTCGGCACTGTCACGCACCCTGAGCACCCTGGTTGTCTGGCTGTGCTTTTCCGCAGCGCTGTTGGTGGTCCTGTTTGTCATTGTGCCGCTGGTGACCCGCCAGCTGGCCGCGGCTTTCCAGGACGTTCCCGCCCTGATGCAGAGCCTGCAGCAATATCTCTACACCCTCCCTGAGCGCTACCCGCAGCTGGTGTCACCGGCGGAAATCGACCAGCTGCTCCGGGAGCTGAACACCACCCTGGTGGAGCTGCGCAATTCCCTGCTGGCCCGTTCCTGGGTGGTTGGTGTGGGCCTGATCTATGTGGCGGTGTACCTGGTGCTGGTGCCTCTGATGGTGTTTTTCCTGCTCAAGGACAAGCCCAAGATCCAGGCCTGGGGGCGCAAGTTCCTGCCGGATGACATGAGCCTGATTCACCGCGTGTGGGCGGATGTCGATCGCCAGCTCGGCAACTACATACGCGGTAAGTTCATCGAGATCGTGATTGTCGGCTCGGTGAGCTGGGTCACCTTTACCGTGCTCGGTCTCAACTACGCCTTGTTGCTGGCGACGCTGGTCGGGTTTTCGGTGCTGGTGCCCTACCTGGGTGCCCTGGCCGTGACGATTCCGGTGGTGCTGGTCGCATTCGCGCAGTGGGGCGTGGGCAGCGAGCTCTGGTGGGTTTTCTTCTGCTACGGCGTGATCCAGGGGCTGGATGGCAACGTGCTGGTGCCCGTGCTGTTCTCCGAAGCCGTCGACCTGCACCCGGTGGCCATCATTGTGGCGGTGCTGTTCTTTGGCAGCATCTGGGGGTTCTGGGGCGTGTTCTTTGCGATTCCGCTGGCGACGGTGGTCAAGGCCGTGATCCAGGCCTGGCCGGCCCGCGGGCCGCGCCGAGGGGACGTTGCCGAGGCGCGCCCAGTCTGACTAGATTGCCGGCAGGCCCCGCAGGTAGTGCTGCCAGAGCAGGCGTGCGGCTACCGACCGGTAAGGTTTCCAGCGGGTGTTCGCGTGGCGACAGATCCCGGCGTCCGTCTTGCGTGGGGTCCATCCGTACAGGTGGCGGGCTGCAGCATTCAATGCCAGATCGCCGCCCGGCCAGATGTCGACCCGGCCCAGCGCCATGAGCAGGTAGATCTTTGCTGTCCATGGGCCGATGCCCGTGAGCCGGGTGAGTTCGGCGGTCGCCTGGGCATCGGACAGACTGGCCAGCGCGTCGACATCAAAGCGACCCTCGAGGATGGCCTGAGCCAGGCCCTGGCAATAACGGGTTTTCTGGCGGGTCAGTCCGGCCTTGCGCAGGGCCTCGTCGCCGCCACGAACCAGCTGCTCCGGGGTCACCGTTCCCAGCTGTTCCTGCAGTCGACGGAAAATGGCGGCGGCGCTGGACAGCGATACCTGCTGTTCGAGGATGATCTGCACCAGCGTCGTGAAGCCGGGCGGGCGGTTCCACAGCGGCGGTGTGCCCTGGGTCTGGTACAGCTGTGCCAGTCGTTCATCACGCTGCGAAAGTTCCTGGCACAGGGCGTCCAGCTTCTCCCCGTTCGGAATGCCGGTGTCAGGGTGCGGCATGGGGCCGGGGGGCGGCGTCTAGAGGTTCTTGGACGCGTAGTCGGCCAGACGTGAGCGCTCACCACGGGCCAGCGTGACGTGCCCGCCGTGTTCCCAGCCCCGCATGCGGTCCACCACGTAGGTCAGGCCGGAGGTGGTTTCGGTCAGGTAGGGGGTGTCGATCTGGTTCAGGTTGCCCATGCAGATGATCTTGGTGCCGGGGCCGGCCCGGGTGATCAGCGTGCGCATCTGCTTGCTGGTGAGGTTTTGCGCCTCGTCGATGATCAGCCAGCGGTACAGGAAGGTGCGCCCACGCATGAAGTTCAGCGAACGGATCTTGATGCGCTTCGACAGCAGGTCGTTGGTGGCGGCACGTTCCCAGTTGCCCCCTTCCAGCGACTGGGTGAGCACCTCCAGGTTGTCCATCAGCGCGCCCATCCACGGCGTCATCTTTTCCTCTTCGGTGCCCGGCAGGAAGCCGATGTCTTCGCCGACGGGGATGGTGACGCGGGTCATGATGATTTCCCGGTAGACCGGTTCATCCAGCACCTGTGACAGGCCGGAGGCCAATGCCAGCAGTGTCTTGCCGGTACCGGCGGCGCCAAGCAGGGTGACAAACTCGATTTCCGGGTCCATCAGCAGGTTCAGCGCGAAATTCTGCTCGCGGTTGCGGGCATGTATGCCCCAGGCTCCCTGGTGGCCTTCGCGAAAATTGCGGATCAGTTCCAGGGTGACCTCGTCGCCCTCGATCTTGCGCACGATCAGTTCGATGCCGGTGGTGTCCTCATCATCGGTAACCGAGATGAATTCGTTGACGAACCATTCCCGGCAGGCCTTCGTGCGCGCCTTGTAGAAGGTGCGCCCGGTGTTGTCGGCCCAGCTGGTCAGGTCCGGGCCGAGGTCGGCCCAGAACTGGGTCGACAGCTCGCGCCAGCCCGAGTACAGCAGGTCCAGGTCATCCAGAACCTGGTCGTTGTTGTAATCCTCGGCTGCAACACCGATGACGGCGGCCTTGAGCCGCAGGTTGATGTCCTTGCTGACCAGCACCACCTGGCGCTTGCCGCGGTTTTCCGCCTGCAGGCCCAGCACGACCTGGAGGATGGAGTTGTCCGCCTTGTTGCCGGGGAGCATGTCCGGGAGCGTGACCGGCAGCTCCCGGGTCTGCATGTACAGGCGCCCGGTGCAGGGCACGTCCTTGCCGATGCCGTGCAGGTCGGTCAGGTGGATGCCGGCTTCAATTTCCGTCTGCGTCTTGCCGCTGATCAGTTCATCCAGCGTGCGGCTGACCTGACGGACATTGCGCGAGGTCTCGGAGAGCCCCTTTTTGTGGTTGTCCAGTTCCTCCAGGACCACCATGGGCAGGTACAGGTCATGCTCGTCGAAGCGAAAGATCGACGACGGGTCGTGCATCAGCACATTGGTATCCAGCACGAAAAGGCGTTGCGTCATGGGCTGATTTTCCGCAGGTGGCCGAAGGGGCGGGCGCGCGACGCCCGGTAAATGACTAGGCGGTTTCCCGGGCAGCGGCCAGGACTTCATCAACGTGGCCGGGGATCTTGACCCCGCGCCACTCCCGAACCAGTTTGCCCTGGCTGTCGAACAGGAAGGTGCTGCGTTCGATGCCAATGTACTTGCGTCCGTACATGCTCTTTTCCTTCAGCACCTCGAACAGATTGCAGAGCTCTTCTTCGGTATCGGCCAGCAGGTCGAAATTGAAGTCGTACTTCTTGATGAAGTTGTCATGCTGCCGCGCGGTATTGCGGCTGACGCCGAGAATCCGGCAGCCCGCAGCGTCGAAGTCGGCTTTGGCGTCTCGGAAGTTTTCGCCCTGCTGGGCGCAGCCGGAGGTGTTGTCCTTCGGGTAGAAGTACAGCACCAGCTTCTTGCCGATCTGGTCGCCGAGCGCGATCTGCTGGCCGGCGTTGGCCGCCAGGGTGAGGTCGGGGAGGGTGTCGCCAATTTTTACGGGCATGGAGTCTTCGGGGTGCACATGTTCACCCGAATATACCCCAGACCCGTCATTTTTCGTCGATGCCGGGGGCAGCCGCGGCTGGGCTGCTCAGCTCTTGATCGGGTCGAAGATGCCGTCGGCGTTGAAGTCGTCGCAGAAGTCCATGAACGCTTCGCGGAGTGCGGGCGGCTGCGCGTTGTTCGGCACCATCAGTACCAGTTGCATGTTGACCAGCGGCGAACCGGTCATGTGTGCATCGTAGGGCTGGCAGACGGCCTCGACGACGCTGACGCCGTGGTGGGCGAAAAACGAGACGATGGCCGGAAACAGGTCGGCCTGCTGCGGGGCAGACAGCTCGACCGCGAAGGGGCGGTGGTCGGGCCGCGGCTTGCGGGTGCCAATGCGTGTGGTGCCCATCTCCAGGCCGAGCTTTTCCGCGATGGCGGGGATGGCCGTTTCCAGCTTGCCGATCACGCTCCAGTTGCCGGTGACGATCATTTGCGCAATGAAGCCTTCCTGCAGCTGGGAGATGCGCAGGTCATGGCTGGCGCAGCCCTTGTCGCTCAGCGCGTGCAGCAGCTCGGTCAGGTGGCTTTCGCTCCATGGGCCGATGGCCCAGAGCAGGAGCTGCGTATTATTCGATTCGGACACCAACATCCTCGACGTGGCGCGCTGCGCCCGAGCTTGGAAAAGCCGCCCATTGTAATCGAGCCCGACGAATAATCCGAGTGCGGAGGATATACTGTGCGGATGAGCTTGCGCACTTCAATCTCGGGCAGTATTCCCGCCCTCGTGACTCCGATGAACGCCGATGGCAGCGTCGACCACGGCTGCCTGCGGGAACTGGTGGAATGGCACATTGCCGAGGGTTCCGATGCCGTCGTGGCGGTGGGAACCACGGGTGAGTCCGCGACGCTCGATGTCGCCGAGCACTCGGCGGTCATCGCCACGGTGGTGCATGTGGTCAATGGCCGCATCCCGGTGATTGCCGGAACCGGGGCCAATGCCACGGCGGAAGCGATTTCGCTGACGCAAATGGCGGCCAGCCTGGGGGCAGATGCGGCCCTGCTGGTCACGCCCTACTACAACAAGCCACCGCAAGCCGGGCTGTACGCACACTATTCCGCCATTGCGGAGAGCTGCGACATCCCGCAAATTCTCTACAACGTGCCCGGCCGGACCGGCTGTGACCTGTTGCCGGAAACGGTTGCCCGGCTGCTGCAGCATGAGCGCATCGTGGCGATCAAGGAAGCCACCGGCGACCAGGGCCGGATCCGGGAGCTGCTGGCGCTCGGGCAGGGTCTGGTGGTGCTCAGCGGGGACGATGCCACCGCGCGGGAGTCCATCATGCTGGGCGCGCGCGGGGATATTTCGGTCACCGCCAATATCGCGCCCCAGGCCATGCACGCCATGTGTGCGGCCGC
>JBFHON010000098.1:0-9577 GCA_041593295.1 Oceanococcaceae bacterium
AAGCCCATGCTGCTTTCCATCATTGCGGGGAGAGCTGGCATTAAAACATCGAAAAGACAGCATGAAAAGCCGTAAAAACCGGTGGGTAATATCGGAAAAATCGATGCGCGATGTTACGAATTCATGCGCCTTGCGCCGGTGGCGTAATAAGCTGCGCCTTTGACCGAAAAAGAACCTGAGCCATGTCTGAGTCCCGCCCGGTGCTGACAGAGACTGTCGACGACGTACTGATCGTCACCATCAACCGGCCCGAAGTGCGCAACTGCGTGGATGGAGAAACCGCCGCGCAGCTGGCTGCTGCCTTCCGCGCCTTTGAACAGGACACCCAGCTCAGGGTCGCGATACTCACTGGTGCCGGCGGGCACTTCTGCGCCGGTGCGGACCTCAAGGCGGTGGCCAGCGGGGATGCGAGCCGTGCCAACCGGATTGCCGCCGATGGCGACGGGCCGATGGGGCCGACGCGGATGCAGCTCTCCAAGCCGGTGATTGCGGCTGTCAGCGGTTATGCCGTGGCCGGCGGCATCGAACTGGCGGCCTGGTGTGATTTGCGCGTCGCTGATGACACGGCCGTTTTCGGGGTGTTCTGTCGCCGTTTTGGGGTGCCACTGATTGATGGCGGGACGGTGCGGCTACCGCGGTTGATCGGCATGAGTCATGCGCTGGACCTGATCCTGACAGGCCGCCCGGTCGCCGCTGCCGAAGCCCTGCAGATGGGACTGGCCAACCGTGTAGTGCCGGCTGGTCAGGCGCGCGAAGCCGCGCTGGAACTGGCACGGCAGATCGCGGCATTTCCGCCGACCTGCCTGCGCAATGACCGCCACAGTGCCTATGCCCAGTGGGATGCTTCCATCGCCGAGGCCCTGAAGGCAGAGTTCGCCGGTGGCATGCAGACGCTCAGCTCCGGTGAAACGCGGGCCGGGGCCAGCCGGTTTCGTGATGGTGAAGGGCGCCACGGAAGCTTTGATACGGGCGAGGGCTGAGCCGCCTCTCGCCACGCCATACTCTCGCTATTGGGGTTTCTGAAACTTCAGCAGGAAACGGTCGGACTCGCCGATCTCGCGGTATTTCTGTGCGTCCTTGTCGCCCAGCGCCATCGAGGGAGGAAGAGTCCAGACGCCTTTGGGGTGCTGGTGATCATCACGCGGGTTGCTGAGAATGTCCGAGCGCCCGGCCAGCACAAAGCCTGCGTCCTGGGCGAGCCTGATCGTGCGCTCGATGCTGATGTAGCCGTTTTTCGCCAGCGGGTCTTCGGTGGCCGGGTCGGGCCAGTTGTGGTCCACGACACCCAGCACGCCGCCGGGTTTCAGGGCGTCGAACATGGCCTGAAAGGCCAGGTGAACGTTCTTGCCGCTGCCGTTTGAAGGCATCACCCAGTTATGCACGTTGCGGAAGGTGAGCACCATGTCGGCGCTGGCCGGAGGGGCCACCTGCAAGGCATAGGGCAGGTCCAGGTGGGTGATCACCACGTCACCGTAGAGGTCCGGTTCTTTCCCCAGCATGGTCAGGAAGGAGCCCAGGGCGCGGCGCTGGTAGCCCGAGGGCGGGTTCAGGCTGAACTGGGCCGCATACAGCTTGCCGCGCTTGCGCAGGGCCGGGCCGAGGATTTGCGTATACCAGCCGCCACCCGGCCAGATTTCCACCACCGTCATGTCGGAGCGGAAACCCAGGAAGTCGAGGGTTTCAAAGGGCTTGCGGTAGATATCCCGGGCCCGGGCTTCGTCGCTGCGGTGGGGGCCGCTGATGGCGGCGTTGAGGTCGCTTCGGCTCTGCTTGTCCATGCGCGCATCGGCACTCAGGGCGGCCAGCGCGAGTACGACGAGCACGCTCCATTGCGCGAATCGCGTGGGTGCGATGAGTGAAAGTGTTGGCATGTGCCAGCCCCGGTTTCCTGAATGGACCCTGATTATGGGCTGTGAGCAGAGCGGGTGGAAGGGGTTGCGAATCGTACTGAATTGACAAAAGTCGCATCTTGATTTGATACTGACCAAATGGTCAATGCCAAGGAAAAGCTCCGCTTGAAAACGGCGACCGGCAGCCCCGCGAAAGCGGACCGCCCCGCTCGCGAGCGCATTCTGGAAGCGGCGCGGACCCAGTTCGCCGCACACGGCCTGCGGGGTGCGCGGCTGGATGCGGTTGCCCGCGAAGCCGGCTGTACCAAGGGCCTGGTGATCCACCATTTCGGTGGCAAGCAACAGCTGTGGGAGGCGGTGCTGTCCTATTACCTGGGGATGGGACGGAACAGCCCCTTTCTGTCGCTTTCCGGCAGCCCGGACCGGCAGCAGCTGGAGCACTTCCTGCGCCGCAGCTTTCGGTTCTTTCAGACGCATCCGGACTTCAGCATGTTGTCGAACCGGGTCGTGATCGAGCCCGGCTCCCGGCCGCCGGCAGAGATGCTGAGCCTGATCCGCAATGCCGGTGAAGCCTTTGCGCATGCCCAGCACCGCGGGCTGATCCGCGCCGATGTACGCCCGCGGCAAGCGCACCTGATGACCTATTGCCTGATTGCCGGCTGGTTTACCTACCGGGATGTGTTTGCCCAGGCCTGGGATGCCGACGAGCCTGGCGATACCGATGACCAGGAATTTCTCGAGGCCATGCTGGTCCTGCTGGACGGCGGGCTGCTGTCAGCACCAGGCCCGGGCCATACCCGCAAGCCGTCTTCATCCACCCCATCTACTCAAGGTTCTGCATGATGGAATCATCCGTATCCCCCCGGTTTGTGCGCGAACAATGGCCGGCCATTTCCGGCATGACCAGCGGTCTGGTCTGGTCGCTGACTCCGGCCGCCATCAAGAACCGGCTGGTCGACATGTATGCCGAGCGGCGGGCGGTTGTGCAGCCCGGATCGGACGCGCTGGTCGAGGCCTACATCCGCTGGTGCGGCGCCGACGATGGTCGCTATGCCGGTGTGTTGCCCCCGCACTATTTCAGCAAGTACGGCATGAACATGGTGGCGCGGTTGACCGGCATGGTGCCCTACAGCATGTTGAGCGTTGTCAATCAGGGCTGCCATCTGCGGATCCGGGAGCTCATCCCGCGCGGTGAACCGATTCATCTCCGGGGTCGCCTGCTGGACTGCACCCGCGAGGGCAACCGCGTCCGCGTCCATACCCAGGTCATCGCCGGCACCCGGGCCTGCCCGGATACCATGTCGGTGGATACGGTCGCGGCGGTCATGCTCGGGCCATCGGGAAAGAAGAAAACCGCCGGGCCACCGGCTACGGAGTACCGGGAAATCGGCACCTGGTCGGCAGATCGGAACGAAGGGCAGCGGTTTTTCTACCTGACCGGCGATTTCAATCCGATCCATACCTTCTGGCCACTGGCCCGACGCACCCGATTTGGCGGCTGCATTCTGCACGGCTTCGGTACCCTGGCCCGCACCTACGAATGCATTCAGTCGCAGGGGGGCGTGATCGATGATTTTGATGCCCGCTTCGTGCGGCCCCACCTGTTGCCCAGCGGCCCGAATGTGGTGGAAGTGGCGACCGGGGCGGATGCGAACGGTCGCCGTGCCCTGCGTCTGAGCAGCCCGGCCGGGGAGGTGTTGCTGGGGGGCAGCTACCACCTCCGGCCAGTGGCAGGGGAAGCGTGATGGCCACCGAGCACGCCAGCCTGCCTGCCATTCTGGCGACAGCCCGCACCCCTTTCCTGGATACCGCCGGGGCCTATGCAGAGCTGATGACCCATGAACTCGGGGCACAGGCCATCGCCGGCGTGGTACAGCGCAGCGGGGTCGACCCGGAAGCGCTGGACATGGTGTCCATGGGCATCGTGGTGCACGAGGTGGAAACCACCAACATCGCCCGGGAAGCCATGCTCACCGCCGGGCTGCCCAGTCAGGTCCCCGCCTACACCACGGCCATGGCCGGCCTGTCGCCGAATATCGGCATCGTCAATCTGTGCGACATGATCCGCCTGGGAAGGCTGGAGCTGGCCATTGGCGGTGGCATGGAAAACTTCTCGGACGTCCCGATCCGGCTGTCCCGGAACGTGCGCCGGATGGCGATGCGCCTGCGGCAGGCCCGCAGTCACCGCCAGCGCCTGCGCGCATTGGCCCGCTTGCGTCCGGGTGACCTGGCGCTGGATATTCCCAAGGGCACCGATTACACCACCCGGCAAACCATGGGGGCATCGACCGAAGCCATGGTGCGCAAGTACCCGGTCACCCGTGAGGAGTGCGATGCCTTTGCCCTGCGCAGCCATCAACGGGCGGTGCAGGCCCTGCGGAGCGGGCAGCTCAATGCCGACATCCATCCGGTGCGTTTGCCGGGGGGCGGGGAAGTCTGCGCGGACAACACCCCGCGCGAGGGGCTGCAGCTGGAGCAACTGGCCCGCCTGAAACCGGTCTTTGACCGCGAGCAGGGGGTGATCACCGCCGGCAATGCCTCTCGTTTTACCGATGGTGCAGCGGCACTGCTGCTGGGGAGTCTGGCCGCTGCCGAGCGTCATGGCCTGACGCCGCAGGCGGTCCTGGTGGATGCCGTGTTCACCGGCGTGGCCGACCTGTACAGCGAAATGCTGCTCGGTCCGGCCATGGCCATCCCGCGTCTGCTGGAGCGGAACCGGCTCACGATGGATGACATTGCGGTTTTCGAGGTGCACGAAGCCTTCGCCGCGCAGTTGCTGGTCAACCAGGTGTGCCTGGCCTCCGATGCGTTTGTGCGCCAGCGCTTGTCGCTGAGCCGCGCACCGGGCCGTATTCCGGAAGACCGGCTGAACCTGTGGGGTGGCTCACTGGCGCTGGGCAACCCCTTTGCCGCGACCGGTGGGCGACTGATTGCGACTGCTGCCCGTCGGCTCGCCGTGGAGGGCGGCCGCTACGCCGTCGTCTCCTCCTGTGCTGGCGGCGGGCTGGGTACCGCGCTGTTGCTCGAGAACGCCGATCGCTACTGATACCTACCCGGCGCAGCCGGGCGCCCGCCACCCGTTCCCCTGTATTTGAAGAGATTGCCCCATGTCCCCGACATCCCCTTTTCTGACTGCCGAACATGAACGTTTTCGGGATGAAGCCCGCCGCTTCACCGAGCAGGAAGTCATGCCCTATATCGAGGGCTGGGAGGCGGCCGGCGAGCTGCCGCGCGAGTTGCACCGCAAGGCGGCAGCAGCCGGGCTTTTGCAACTGGGTTTCCCGGAAGATTGCGGCGGGTATCCGGCCGACCCGTGGTACGGCATCATCCTGACCGAAGAGCTGGCCCGGGCCGGGAGCGGCGGTCTGATTGCCAGCCTGATGACCCACGGAATCGCCACGCCGCCGGTGGCCAATACCGGCAGCGCCGAGCAGAAGCAGTGCTTTGCGGTCCCGGTGCTGGCCGGCGAAAAGATTGCGGCGCTGGCCATTACCGAGCCCGGCGGGGGGTCGGATGTGGCCCGTCTGCAAACCCGGGCCGTGCGCGACGGTGACCACTATGTGGTCAACGGCAGCAAGACCTTCATCACCTCGGGCATGCGCGCGGACTTCATTACCACGGCGGTGCGTACCGGCGAACCGGGGATCGGCGGCATTTCGCTGCTGGTGATCGAGGCGGATACCCCGGGATTGACCCGGACCCGGCTGGACAAGATGGGGTGGTGGTGCTCGGATACCGCCACGCTGTATTTCGAGAACTGCCGGGTGCCCGTTGCCAATCGCCTGGGGCCGGAAAACGCCGGGTTCATGGCGGTCATGCTGAACTTCAACAGCGAGCGGATCGGTCTGATTGCCAACGCGCTGGGCTTTGCCCAGGTCTGCTACGACGAGGCGCTCGCCTACGCCCGGGAGCGGGAAACCTTTGGCAAGCCGCTGATTCGCAACCAGGTCATCCGGCACAAGCTGGTGGACATGCGCACCCGCATCGAGGCCGTACGCAGCAACCTGGACTTGCTGGTGTGGCGGGTGCAGCAGAAACAGATGCCGGTGGCCGAGCTGTGCATGCTCAAGGCCCTGTCCACGACCACCCTGGAATGGGTAGCCAATGAGGCCATGCAGATTCTCGGTGGAGCCGGCTATCTGCGTGGCAGCAAGGTCGAGCGCATCTATCGCGAAACCAAGGTGCTGACGATCGGTGGCGGGTCGCTGGAAATCATGAAGGACCTGGCCGCCCGCCAGATGGGCTACTAGGCATGGGAGCAGGGGGTGCGAAACCCGGGCGACCGCACGGCGAGCCCGGCCCGTGGCACTGGTGGGAGAAACTGCCCGAAGACCTGTACCGTGCAGCCGATGGCACCGAACTGGATGCCGAGCACCCGCTGAAGGTGCGGGGCACCGCTGCAGCGGACCGGTTGTTGCGCAATGCGCTGGGCGGGGCCATCACCGTGTCCATGGCCCCGTTTTTCCTGCGCCGCCGCGGCATGCGCGGCGACTTCGAGCAACTGGACTTTTACCGCCGTTTTGCCGATGCCGGTGATGTCGATGCGAGCTTCGTACGGCCGCCGCCGACCCCGGTGCATGAACGGTCACCGCGTTCCGGGCACTACCGGCCGCAGGGTATCCCGGCGGTGGACCTGTGGTTCGACAGCCCGTTCCGGACCCTCAACCCGGCACTGCGTGCCCGCTACCAGCGTCACCGGCGCAACGCGGTCGCCCATGCCCAGCACTGGAAACATCCCCGCGGCCCGCGCAAGACGCTGATCTTCGTGCATGGCGTGTTCGAAAGCTGGTACGGGGTCAACAGCGTCGGGTTTTCCCTGAAGTGGTTCTACAAACAGGGCTACGACATTGTCCTGTTCACCCTGCCGTTTCACGGTTACCGCACCGAGCGTCGGCACGGGCTGGGCGGGGTGGGCTATTTTTCGCAGGGGTTCTCGCACATCAACGAGTGCATGCTCCAGGGCGTGAGCGACCTGCGCGTGCTGCTCGATCATCTGCTGGCAGAGGGGGCGCCCAGTGTGGGCATCACCGGGCTCAGCCTCGGTGGCTATCACGCGGCAATGCTGGCGACGGTGGACCCGCGGCTGAGCTTCTGCATCCCGAACTCACCCCTGGTCACGCCCATCGACATGGCGCTGGACTGGGAAACCACCGGGACGGCACTGCGCGCCATCATCAACTATTACGGCATCAGCATTACCGAGCTGCGCCACGGCGCGGCGGTGCACTGTCCGCTGAGTTACGCGCCGCGCCTGTCCGGCGACCGGGTGCTGGTGATTGGCGGGGCCGGGGATCGCATCACCGCGCCACGGTTTGTGCGCCTGCTGCACGACCACTGGCCGCGCAGTCACCTGCACTGGTTTCCCGGCAACCACGTGATTCATTTGCGCCAGGCCGATTATCTGCGCCAGATGAAGGCCTTCATGGACAGCCACACCGGCTAGCGGCGGCGTCAGGATGCGGCGCCATAGCAGCGATTGAGCCGGGCGAGCAATTCTTCGGCGCCGATTTCCTGCAGGCGGGCGATGTTCCGGTCCGGAATCCCTTCGGGGTCGGGGTGGGCCGCCACGGCGGCGGCCACGTCCTCTTCGCGCAGCAGGTGCAGCATCGGGTAGGGGCTGCGGTTGGTGAAATTTTCCGCATCGTCGACCGCGGTGCCGGCGAACTGGTAGCCCGGGTGAAAGCTGGCGACCTGGTAAACGCCATCCCGGTCCAGGGACTCCAGCAGGGCATCGGCCAGGTCCAGAAACTGGTTGTATGCCGCAAAGTTTTTCAGGGCCTGCGGGTGGATCAGCAGCGTGGTGGCGGTTTCGGGGTGGTGATCCAGCCAGTGCATCTCGTCGGCCAGGTTGTGCAGCAGGTCTTCCGGGGTGCGGGCTTCGCTCACGCAATAGCGAACGCGGCCGGCATCCACTTCGCGGCTGGCAAAGGGGCAGATCTGCAGGTCGATGACGACCTGGCGGACCCAGGCCTGGACGGCGGCGATAGTGCTTTCGGTGGTGGGCATGAACAGCCTTGTGGCAGACAGAGGGTCGCATCGCTGACGAACTCGCCGGGTGCTGGCGGCTTGCGCGGTGGACGCGAAGGGGAATTATGCGGGCAAGCGGTGAACTGCGCCCGCCGTCGCGGCCTCCCATGCCGCGGTGTTGTGTTGCCGCTCTGGAGGAGGAAAGTGTTGTTGCGACGGGACTTTGACGGGCTTGACCTCGGTGACCGGGTGCAATATGCTGCGCTGCAACATATTCTTTTCCTGTGCCGGGGTTGCACATCTGAAGAGGAGACCGGCGCCGTAGCGGGCGCTGCAGATGCGAAGCATGTCCAGGGGCAGGTCGCAACACGAGGTTCTCCGCATATGGCCATTTTCCGAATGGCGGGCATCCTGACGCTCGGTACGCTGCTGTGCAGCGGGACTGCAGTCGCCTCCCAGGAAGCCCTTTCTTCTCCTGCCCCCGCCAGCGCCGAAGAGCTGCGCGAATGCCTGGATGCCAACCGCCTGCGCGGGACTTACGCGGGCTCTTTCGAAGTCGAAACACGAATCAAGGGCGTGCTCAACCGGGTCGTCAGTGGGCGCATCTATCTGCAGGTGGAGGACGGGGTGTATGAGTCCACGCTGCAGATCAAGTCACCGAGCGATATGGCGGGTGTCAGTTATCTGATCCGCGAAACGGACGAAGCCGCAGAGGCCTTCATCCGTGTGCCTGCTCTGAAGCGGACACGACGCCTGAAGATGCGTGACGAGGACGAGACCCTGCCCGGGCTGCCGATCAGCCACGCGGATGTGCGGCAGATCTACCTTCAGTTCGAGCGGGGAGCGGACAGCTACCCGCAACAGTTGCAGGGGCGGGCGATCGATGAAGTCGGCTTTCTGGCGGAATCGGACGAACTGTCGTCGTATCGTCGAGTCCAGACCTGGCTGGATGCCAGCAGCTGCCTGCCCGTGCGTATCGAGCTGGACCGGCCTTCTGGAATCGCCGTCATGGCCCGCTTCGACCCGGCGCATTTCGCACAGCTGGACGGAGCCTGGGTGCCCACGGCGGCGGTGATCGGCAGCAGTGATGGCAATCAGCTCAACTTGCGGCTCAGTCGTTTGCAGCGAGGGCTGGACATTTCCTCGCGCCTGTTCCATCCCGGTACCTTCTATTACTAGGCAAGCGGTTGCAGGGTACGCCGGCTGCGGTCGGCGCGGTGTGCCGTCATTGGGTGCTCAACTGACCAGCGCGGCGCGGTAGTCTCGCGGCGACTTCCCGGTCCAGCGCTTGAAGGCCCGGTGAAAACTGGAGGCGTCGGAGTAGCCGAGCAGGTAGGTGATCTCGTTGATGCTGTAACGCGGGCTGCTGATGTAGTCCAGTGCCAGCTGCCGTCGTGTGCTGTCGAGTATTTCCGTGTACGAGGTGCCTTCGGCACCGAGCCGGCGCTGCAGATTGCGCAGACTCATGTGCAGCTCCCGCGCGATGCGCTCCTGGGACGGTTCGCCGTTGGGCATCTGTTCGACCAGCAGGGCGTGCACCCGGTTGGCCAGGTTCTCCTTGTCGAGCTGGGTCAGGTAGTGCGCCAGGATCTGGTCGTTGTGGCGTGCCAGTTCGGCGTTGGCCGCTGGCAATGGTTCCAGCGCGGTATCCCGGTGCATGTAAATCGCGGTGTGCTCGGCAGCGAAGCGCAACGGGGCCCGGAAGACTTTCTCGAAGACGGTCGTGTCCTCCGGTTTCTGCCGGCGGAAGGTCACCCGCG
>JBFHON010000099.1:0-9493 GCA_041593295.1 Oceanococcaceae bacterium
CGAACCAGTTCGAGGCCGGGCAGCATTTCAAAGCCGCTGGTGGGGTCGATGCTGCGCGGGGTGGCGGTGACTTCGCTGGCCGGGGCCTGGCTGGCGGGCATGTCAAAGTCCGGCGCCTGTACGGCGTGGATGAAGTCCACCGCCGGCAGTTCGGCGATCAGCTGCAGGTCGGCCAGCGAGCCGCCCTGGACATGAATGGCGTTGGCCACCCAGAAGCTGCGGGCTTCCAGGCCGCGCTCGGCCAGCAGGGCCAGAACTGGCGCCTGGGTCGTCAGGCTCTGTGCCTTGAGCACCTGCATGACGTAGTTGCCCTTCATGGTCTTGTCGGGGATCGAGTCGGCCAGCGACAGATCTGCCGTGTTCGGCAGTTCGATCAGCCATTCGGCGGCGCTCGGGTCGCTGCGCAGCTCGGCGGCAACCTTGGGTTGCCAGTTCGCCAGCGCGAGGGAATGGGTCAGGATCAGGGCACAGGCCCCGAGCAGGGTCTTGGTCGTGGTCATGGGGTTCTCCGGGGCGCGGTGATTCGCGCGTTTTTCAGACAAGTTTAGGGGGAGGTCGGGTTCTTGCCGACCCCTTGCCGTGTTTTTGCTACGTGCGGCTCTGGCGGTGCTTGGCGCGAATGAACTCCGCATGCGGTACATGCAAGAGGTCGGCCAGTCGGCGAATGGTGTGCTCTTCGTACTTCGACAGGTCGCCGTCAGCGAAGGCCACTGCCCACAGGTGCTCGATCAGCTGGCGCTTCTGTTCCGGGGAGCATTGCGCATTCAGGGTTGCCAAAAAGCCGTGCAGGCTGGCCTCGACATCCAGCGTGGTTTCGGCTTCGGCAACCAGGGCCTGGGCCTGGTCCGGGCGCAAACTGAACTGGGCCGAGAGCGCGTCGATGATCACGCTGCGCTCTTCCGGCGCATCTTCCCAGTCGGAGCGTGCGACGTCGACCAGGAGGACGGCCATGGCCAGTTGCAGCTGCTGCTCACGGTCAGCCGGCGAACCGGAGTCCGCCGGCTGGGTGAACAGGGAGTCGAGAAAACGGCTCAGCATGGGGAGCGCGGATTAATTGAAGCCGCGACGTTCGAGCAGGGGTTCGATGCGGGCGTCACGTCCGCGGAAGTCGCGGAACAGTTGCATCGGGTCCTTGCTGCCGCCCCGGGAGAGCAGTGTATTGGCGAAGTGCATGCCGTTCTTCCGGGTCAGTCCGCCGTTTTCCTTGAACCATTCCACGGTATCCGCATCCAGGACTTCGCTCCAGATGTAGCTGTAGTACCCGGCCGAATAGCCGCCGGCAAAAATGTGGGCGAAATAGGTGCTGCGGTAGCGCGGGTAAATGGTGTCCAGTTTGACGCCGGCCTTTTTCAGGGCGGCGCTTTCAAACGCGATGACATCGGTGACGGCATCCGCTTCCGCCTTGCTCAGACGGTGCCAGGCCAGATCCAGCAGGGTGGCGGCCAGATACTCGGTGCTGCCAAAGCCTTCATTGAACTTCTTGGCCGCTTCCATGCGGTCGATCAGCTCCTGTGGCAGCAGTTCGCCGGTTTCGTAGTGGCGGGCGTAGTTCTTCTGCACTTCCGGCCAGGTCACCCACATTTCGTGAACCTGGGAGGGAAACTCGACGAAGTCACGCGGAACCGAGGTGCCGGAGAACTGCGGGTAGATCACGTTCGACAGCAGGCCGTGCAGGGCATGGCCAAACTCGTGAAACAGCGTGTTGACCTCGTCAAAGGTCAGCAGGGCCGGCTCGTTGCCGGCGGGTTTGGGAATGTTCAGGTGGTTGCCGACGACCGGCCGGGTGCCGAGCAGCTTGCTCTGCTGCACCGTGGCGTTCATCCACGCGCCGCCACGCTTCGAGGGGCGGGCGTAGGGGTCAAAGGTGAACAGCCCGATACCGGTGCCATCGCGGAAGACTTCGTAGACACGCACATCCGGGTGGTAGGCCGGCAGGTCCAGGCGCAGCTTGAAGGTCAGTCCGTACAACTTCTCGGCCATGAAGAAGATGCCGTCGTTGAGCACCGTGCCAAGCTGGAAATAGGGCTTGAGCTGGGCTTCGTCAAAGTCGTACTGGGCGGCACGCAGTTTTTCCGCGTAATAGCTCCAGTCCCAGGGCTGCAGCGTAAAGCCCTGGCCATCGGTGCGGATCATCTTCTGCAGCGCGGCGGCTTCATTGCTGGCGTTGCGCACGGCGGCGGGGACGATGCGGGCGAGCAGCCCTTCCACGGCATCCACGGTGCCTGCTGTCTGGTCGATCAGCTGCGCGGCGGCATGCGAGCGGTAGCCCAGCAGCTCGGCCCGTTCGGCGCGCAGGCGCACGATCTCGAGCAGCGTCTGCTTGTTGTCGTTTGCGTTGTCGTTGTTGCCGCGCTGTATCGAGGCCTTGTAGATGCGCTCGCGCAGGGCGCGGTTCTGCAGGCGGGCCAGCGAGGGCTGGTTGGTCGGCAGGATCAGGCTGATCAGGTACTGGCCTTCGTGGCCGGCACTGGTGGCGGCGGCAGCGAGTGCGGCGATTTCATCGTCCGACAAGCCGGCCAGTTCAGCGGGGTCGGCAACGAGCACGGCGGAACTGTTGGTGTCGGCACGCAGCTGCTGGGAAAACTGTGTCGTCAGTTCAGCCAGTTTCTGGTTGAGCTGCTTGAGGCGATCCTTGGCCTCGGCGTCCAGTTCTGCGCCGGCGTTGACGAAGTCGCGGTAGGTATTTTCCAGCAGCCAGGCGGACTCCGGGTCCAGCTTCAGGGTGTCTCGCTGTTCGTAAACGGCCTTGATCCGGGCGAACAGGGCCGGGTCAAGCATCAGGGCGTCGAAATGGGCTGTCAGCAACGGGCCCATTTCCTTTTCGATGGCTTCGCGCGCGGGGTTGGTGTCGGCGGCGTTCAGCGCATAAAACACGTTGCTGGCGCGGGTCAGCACCTGGCCGGAGCGCTGCAGGGCAACGACCGTGTTCTGGAATGTCGGGGCCTCGGGGCTCGCCGTGATGGCGGCGATTTCGGCCTTCTGCTGCTCCATGCCGTAGCGCATGGCGGGCGCGAAGTCGGTGTCCTTGATCGCGTCATAGTCCGGCAGCTGGTACGGCAGCTCGCTGCCGGCGATCAGCGGGTTTTTTTCGGCAAAGGGATTCATCGAGGACAGGGTGGCGCAGCCGGGCAGGAAGGCTGCGCTCATCAGCAGGGCAAGAGGAAAACGCATGGATGGCGATCCGGGTTTGAACAGACGCACATCTTACTGAGGCCTCGCGCTGAGAGTCAGCGAAAGGCGGGCCCAAACAAGAACGGAGCGTGCGAAATCGCTTTCGCAACGCTCCGTGTCGTGGGGCCGGTAGCAGCCGGTGCTAGGCCGGTGCGCCCTTGCGGGCCGGGCTGCGGCGCCGTCTCTTGGGGGCGCCTGCCGGGCGTTCGGCGCTGCGGCCGCTGCCATTGCTTGCCGAGCCCCGGCCGCCAGAGCGGTTCCCGCCGTTGCCGGGCTTGGCCCGTCGCGGTGGGCGCGGCGGGCGCTCGTCGCTGACTTCGGGCGTGATCGGTGTCGGCGGGTTGTTGTAGGCCTCCTGCACTTCCGGCGGGATCTTCAGTTCGGGAATCTTCCGCTTGAGCAGACGTTCAACGCCCTTGAGCAGTTTCTTTTCCTCGGCCTCGACCAGCGACAGGGCCTGGCCACTGGCGCTGGCGCGCCCGGTGCGACCAATCCGGTGCACGTAGTCCTCGGAGACATGCGGCAGCTCGAAGTTGACCACCTGCGGCAGTTCCTTGATGTCGATGCCGCGGGCGGCGATGTCGGTGGCGACGAGGACATCAATGTTGCCGGCCTTGAACCCGGCCAGGGCTGCGGTGCGCGCAGTCTGGCTCTTGTTGCCGTGGATTGCGGCGGCGGTCAGGCCGTCGCTGATCAACTGCTTGGTCAGGCGGTTGGCGCCGTGCTTGGTCTTGGTGAAGACCAGTGTCTGCCGCCAGTGCTGGCCGCGGATGAAGGCGGAAAGCATGCGCCGCTTTTCCGCCTTGGGGACAAAGATCACATGCTGGGTCACGGCCTCGGCGGCGGTGTTTTTGCGCGCGACTTCAATGCTGACCGGGTCCTTGAGCAGGTTGCGGGCCAGCTTTTCGATTTCCGGTGAGAAGGTCGCGGAGAACAGCAGGTTCTGCTTCTGCTGGGGCAGCACCTTGAGGATGCGCTTGATGTCATGGATGAAGCCCATGTCCAGCATGCGGTCGGCTTCATCGAGCACCAGGGTTTCGATGCGGCTGAGGTCGACGGCGCGCTGCTGATGCAGATCGAGCAGGCGGCCCGGTGTGGCGGTGATGATGTCGAGGCCACGGCGCAGCTTTTCGATCTGCGGGTTCTGGCCGACGCCACCAAAGATGACCGTGCTGCGCAGTTGCGTGTCCGCGCCGTACTTGGTCAGCGACATGTCGATCTGGGCGGCCAGTTCGCGGGTCGGGCACAGGATCAATACCCGTGCGGCCTTGCCGGGGCGCTCGGTTTGCGACAGGCGTTGCAGGAGTGGCAGGGCAAAGGCGGCTGTCTTGCCGGTGCCGGTCTGGGCGGTTGCCAGCACGTCATGGCCGTCGAGCAGTACCGGGATGGCCTGCAGCTGGATCGGGGAAGGTTGGGTGTAGCCGACTTTTTCCAAAGCACGGCAAAGCTCGGGTGCAAGACCCAGCTCAGAAAAGGATTTCATGGATTTGTGTTCCAGGCACCGGGAAAAAAGTCATCCGGCCGGGCCGTTGATGACAACGTATTCCGCTGGTGCCTTGGCGGTGGAACGTCGTTGCTGCGACCCGTGGGGTGCAGCCAGTAAAGAAGGGTCGGCACTAGGTGCGACCGTGGGCAGTATCCCACGTTTCGGGAGGACAGGGGCCGGAAATCGGCTGGTGAGCTCGGCAGGGCCTGCGTGTCTGTCCCGAAAAAAGGCCGGCGCACGCTGCGCCGGCCGATCAGTTCTGGCGCGGCCGACCTTAGTGGTCGTGCCCGCCGGCGTGGACGTGGCCGTGCTCGGTTTCCTGAGCGGTGGCTTCACGCACATCGGTGATTTCAACGTCAAAGTGCAGCGTCTCGCCGGCCAGCGGATGGTTGCCATCCACGGTGACCGTGTCTTCGCTGACCGCCGTGATGACGACCATGCGCGGGCCCTGGTCGGTTTCGGCGTTGAAGCGCATGCCGGCTTCAACCGGCTGGTCGCCAAATGCCGAGCGCGGGACTTCCTGGATCAGCCCGTCGTGCTTGACGCCGTAGCCGCCTTCAGGAGTCACAACGGCGCTGACCTTGTCGCCGACGGTCTTGCCTTCGAGTTCGGCCTCGAGGCCGGGAACGATGTTGTGGGCGCCGTGCAGGTAGGCCAGGGGATCATTCCCTTCGGAAGAGTCCAGCACTTCGCCGGCGGGGTTCTTGAGGGTGTAGTGAAAGCTGGCTACCAAGCCCTTGGTGATATTCATGAGGTTCCTTGCTGAAGGGGTGAGGCCAACATGAACCTGGGGTCAGGCGAGTGCCGGCAGCAAAAACAACAAAGCCCGCACGAGGCGGGCATTGTTTAAGGAAGGACCAAGTACTTACTTGATCTTGGCTTCCTTGAACTCGACGTGCTTGCGCACGACCGGGTCGTATTTCTTGAACACGAACTTGTCGGGGGTGTTCCGCTTGTTCTTGTCCGTGGTGTAGTAATAGCCCGTTCCCGCAGTGGAAACCAGCTTGATCTTGTCGCGTGCTTTGCTCTTGGCCATGGTTTAAACCTTTTCGCCCTTGGCGCGCAGTTCAGCGACAACGGTATCAATACCGCGCTTGTCGATGATGCGCATGCCGTGAGAAGAAACACGCAGCGAAACAAAACGTTTCTCGCTTTCCAGCCAGAAGCGCTTGTTGTGAAGGTTCGGCAGAAAGCGGCGACGGGTCCGGCGATTGGAGTGCGAGACGTTGTTGCCGGTTTGCGGGCCCTTGCCAGTGACCTGACAGACTCGGGACATGA
Organism: Oceanococcaceae bacterium; assembly: GCA_041593295.1. Taxonomy (GTDB): domain Bacteria; phylum Pseudomonadota; class Gammaproteobacteria; order Nevskiales; family Oceanococcaceae; genus MS8. Next base: position 5,936 of record JBFHON010000099.1, read on the forward strand.
CGAAAATCCTTGGAATTGGGGTGCTGTGCAAAACCCTCAGGGTCAGCAACAGGCGTTATCGAGCCGCGCTTTATACCATGTGAATTCTGGAGTTACAACCACCCGCGTTCGGCGAAGCTCACATTTTCGGTGTCGCCGATCACCACATGGTCGAGAATACGGACATCTACCAGTTGCAGCGATTTTTTCAGACGCTCGGTAATTGCGCGGTCTGCAGCCGAAGGTTCCGCAACTCCTGAGGGGTGATTATGGGCCAGAATGACTGCGGCGGCATTCAGCTGCAGGGCCCGGCGCACGACCTCCCGCGGGTGGACGCTGGCGCCGTCAATGGTGCCCTGAAACATCTCATCCAGCCGGATCAGCCGATGCCGGGTGTCCAGCCAGACGCAACAGAAGACTTCGGACAGACGGTCCCCCAGGTGGCTGCGAATGAGACTGAATGCGGCACGGGAGTCGGTTACCGGCCCGGCACGCTGCAGGCCCTGGGCCTGAAAGCGCCGGTTGATTTCCTGCACGGCCTGCAGCTGCACGAACTTGGAGTCGCCCAGGCCATGCTGCGTACAGAATTCTTCGCGGCTGGCGGCCAGCAGTCCTCGCAGGCCGTCAAAGTTCTGCAGCAGCCGCTGGGCCAGGGCCAGTGCATCCAGCCCGGCCACGCCGGTGCGCAGAAAAATGGCCAGCAGCTCGGCGTCCGACAGGGCGCCAGGGCCATAACGCAGCAGCTTTTCGCGCGGACGCTGCTCGCGGGGCCAGTGCTTGATGCTCACGACTTTCTCCTGATGACCGGGGGTCTGAGCTACCATTTCGGGGTTTTTTGCCGGATACGGACATGGGCCGGAACATTCTTCTCGGGGTAACAGGGGGTATTGCGGCCTACAAGGCCTGTGATCTCACCCGGCGTCTGCGCGAACGTGGCCATGAGGTGCAGGTGGTCATGACCTCCGGGGCTCAAGCCTTCGTGACGCCGCTGACGCTGCAGGCGCTGTCCGGTCGTGAAGTCCGAACCACCTTGTTCGATACTGGGGCCGAAGCGGCCATGGGCCATATCGAGCTGGCGCGGTGGGCGGACCAGGTCATCGTCGCGCCGGCCAGTGCGGACTTCCTGGCGCGCGCAGCCTGCGGCATGGCGGATGACCTGCTGACCACGGTGCTGCTGGCCACGGCCGCGCCAGTGGCAATGGCGCCGGCCATGAACCAGCAAATGTGGGCGCACCCCGCCGTGCAGGCCAATGTCGCCACGCTGGGTGCCCGCGGCGTGACGCTGCTCGGGCCCGCAGCAGGCGAGCAGGCCTGTGGGGACATCGGTGCCGGACGCATGCTGGAGCCGCTGGACATCATTGCAGCGATGGAACGGGGCGAGCCTGCAGGGTCGAAGGGGGTCGCGGCGCCGGGTGCGCTTGCCGGGAAACGGGTTCTGCTGACGGCCGGGCCCACCCGGGAGGCCATCGACCCGGTCCGCTTTCTCTCCAACCGTTCATCGGGTCGCATGGGCTTCGCGCTGGCCGAGGCGCTGTCGGCGGCCGGTGCCGAGGTCACCCTGGTGCACGGGCCGTGTGCGATTGCACCTCCGGTGACGGTGCGCGCGGTGGCAGTGGAGTCCGCCCAGCAGATGCACGCCGCAGTGATGCAGCACCTCGACGGGCAGTCCATTTTCATCGGCTGTGCGGCGGTGGCCGATTACCGGCCCGTCGATGTCGCCGATGCCAAGATCAAGAAAGGTGCGGATACCCTGCAGCTGCAGATGGTCCGCAACCCCGACATCCTCGCCGATGTGACGACGGCGCGGCCGCAGATCTTTGCGGTCGGCTTTGCGGCCGAAACCCACGCGGTGGAGCACTACGCGCGTGACAAGCTGGCGCGCAAGAAGCTCCGCATGATCTGCGCCAACGAAGTGGGTGCCGGCAAGGGCTTCGAAGTGCTGGACAACCAGCTGCACGTGTTCTGGGATGCCGGTGATGCGCATCTCGGCCCGGCACCAAAAACCGAACTGGCCGGGCAACTTGTCCGCCTGATTGCCGAACGTTTTGAGAAGCATTCCTGAATGAAGATCGAATACAAGATTCTCGACCCCCGCCTGGGTGGCGAATACCCCTTGCCCAGTTATGCGACGGATGGGTCGGCCGGCCTGGACCTGCGGGCATTGCTGGACGCGCCGATCGACCTGGCGCCGGGGGATTCGCATCTGATCCCCACCGGGATGGCGATTCACATCGCCGACCCCGGCGTTGCCGCGGTGATCCTGCCGCGGTCGGGGCTGGGTCACAAGCACGGGATCGTGCTTGGCAACCTGGTCGGGCTGATCGATTCCGACTACCAGGGGCAGCTGTTTGTCAGTTGCTGGAACCGCGGGCAGAACCCGTTTCGGGTCGAGGTCGGTGAACGGATTGCCCAGCTGGTCTTTGTGCCGGTGATTCGCCCGGCACTGACCGAGGTACAGGACTTCACCCCGACTGCCCGCGGCGAGGGCGGGTTTGGCCACACAGGAAAACACTGAACCATGCCGATTGATCACGCCAAAGCCCATGAAATTGCGCACGTTCTGACCGAGGCGCTGCCGTATATCCGGCGCTTCAAGCGCAAGACGGTGGTCGTCAAGTACGGCGGGAACGCGATGGTGGATCCGGCGCTGCAGAGCGGGTTTGCCCGTGACATCGTCCTGATGAAGCTGGTCGGCATCGACCCGGTGGTCGTGCATGGCGGTGGCCCGCAGATCGGCAAGTTGCTGGACAAACTGGGCAAGAAGTCGGAGTTTGTTGGCGGCATGCGGGTGACCGATGCCGAGACCATGGACGTGGTCGAGATGGTGCTGGGCGGGTCGGTCAACAAGCAGATCGTCAGCCTCATCAACCAGCATGGGGGGCGCGCCGTCGGCCTGTCCGGCAAGGATGGTGGCTTGATCCGGGCGCGCAAGATCGACGGTGTGGATGACCTGGGGCGCGTGGGTGTGGTGGATGCCATCGACCCGGATGTGGTCCAGAACCTGGACAAGGGCGGGTTCATTCCGGTCATCGCGCCGGTGGGTTTTGGCGAGGATGGCTCGACCTACAACATCAATGCCGACCTGGTCGCCGGAACGCTGGCCGGTGTGCTGCAGGCAGAAAAGCTGATTCTGCTGACGAACACGCCCGGGGTGCTGGATGCTTCGGGGCAGTTGCTGACCGGCCTGTCACCGGAAGACGTCGAATCACTGATTGCCGACGGAACAATCTACGGCGGGATGCTGCCGAAGATCCGCTGTGCCCTGGATGCGGTCGCATCGGGCGTGCGCGCTGCGCACATCATCGACGGCCGGGTCGAACACGCCTGTCTGCTGGAGTTGTTTACCGACGCCGGGGTCGGAACGCTGATCCGGGGCGCCTAGCGGGGCGCGTTGCTCTGGCCGAGTAGCTCGGCCAGACGGGCGCGGTCGGCATCAAACTGGCGGGCGATCTTTTCGCGCTCGTCGGCAACACTGCCGATGCGTCGGGCGGCCTCCTCAAAGGTGCGGCGGAAGGCGTCGATCTGGTCCTGCAGTCTTGTCGGGACCGTTTTTCCCTGGTCCGTCAGCGCCTTGGCGCG
>JBFHON010000100.1:0-9388 GCA_041593295.1 Oceanococcaceae bacterium
CTGGCGCGGTTGAAGGAAGAGTCTGGCGAAGAGGCCTTTGCCGACCTGTCGACGCTGGTCTACGAACAGGCCGTGCTGGCAGAGGGTGGCAAACTAGATGAGCCGGCAGCGTTTGTCGCCCGCGTCAATCGTCTGGCGTTCGCCTCCTGAGTGATGCGTGGACACGGGCGTCCGGCATGGCGCCGGGCGCCCGAATGCGCTACGTTAGTGTTGTGTAACGACACATCACCATTTCGGTGAAGAGGAGAGGGACAATGAGAGCTTTAACCCCGTATCTGAGCGGAGCCGCTGCTGCCGCGCTCGTTCTGCTCGCCGCCTGTGGCGGTGACCCGGAGCGACCCATTGACCCTGTTGACGACCCGGATCGACTGTCGCGCAACCTGAACGACGTGCAACTGGGTGGCGTTTCAGCCGTGCGGGAAGCCGGCGATCTGCCGGCGGCAACGACCGACCCGGATACCCCGCAATTCCTACTGGGCGTGACCGTCAAGGTCAGCGAACGCGGTGAGCGCGTGTCCTTCCCGTTTTCGGTGGATGCGCCAAATGCGTTGAACACCTTGTTCGCCAAGGTCGTTGGCGCGCCGGATGTTTTCACGGCGGTTCTCAGTGGTTCGACCAAGGCGACTTCCGATCTGAGCCTGGGCTTCGACCTGCCCGGCAATCTGCGTGATGGCGTGTTCTGCATCGACCTCGCTGTCGTTGATGACAGCGGCCTGACCGGCGTGTCCGGTCAATCGTTGTGCGTGGATGTTGGTGGTGTCGGTGTGAACCCGACCCCCACACCTACCGCCGCGCCAACTCCGACGCCGACCGCGGCGCCCACACCACAGCCGACTGTTACCGGTGCCACCGGAGTTACCGGTAGCGGTGGCTAGATTCGGGTCGATCATCACCATGTAGCAGGGCCGTGGTCCTGCGGCAAAAGCCGGGCACAAGCTGTCCGGCTTTTTTATGCGCATAACAAACGGGGTGCCCGCCAGAGCCGGGAGGGATTCAGTACAGGCTGGAGATCGACCGGCGAAGACGGTCCAGCAGGCCAGACCGGGAAAAGCCTTTCAGGCTCCGGTTGGCGGCTTCGTAGCCCAGTTCGATCAGCCGGGGCACCTGTTCCACGTCCACGGCGCTGATGCCGTCGACGTCGGGTTCGATGACCAGGTCGACCCCTTGCAGATGCTGGCGCGAGGCATTCTTGATCGACAGCGAAACGGCGTTGGTGATGACGTCCAGGATGCTGTCGGGAGCGGATAGACGTTCCCGTGCGGACAGGTCCACGGCAATGATTCTTTTGGCGCCGGCATCGCGCAGAGCCGAGACCGGTACGTTCTCGATCAGTCCGCCATCAATCAGGAAACGCTCACCCAGCCTGACCGGCGAGAAGATGCCGGGGATCGCGGTGCTGGCGGCGACGGCTGTTGCCAGATCCCCTTCGCGCAGTACCACTTTTTCACCGCTGGCAATGTCGACGGTGACAATGGCCAGCGGAATTTGCGCCTCTTCAATGCGTGTGTCGGCGGGGATGTAGCGATGAATGACGTCGGCGATGCCTTCGTTGCTCATCAGTCCCAGGCCGTTCCAGTGCAACCGGGAGATGTCCATCCACTTCAGGCCGCGCGCACCCTTTTCGATATCCGCCAGGTCGACCCCGAAGGCATACAGGGCGGCCACCATGGCACCGATGCTGGTGCCGGCAATCAGGTTCGGAATGATGTCGTGTTCATGCAGGGCACGGAGTACGCCAACATGAGCGGCGCCATGCACCGCGCCGCCACCCAGGGCCAGACCAAGGGCTTCGCTCACGAACGGAAGGCGGCGATCAGGAGCCGCTCGTCGCGCGGTAGTGATCCATCAGAATCTGGGCGACTTCCGGGCGTGAGAACTCCGCCGGGGGGGCGATGCCGTTGCCCAGCATTTCGCGAACCTTGGTGCCGCTGAGCAGCACGAAGTCTTCCTTGGAGTGGTCCGGTGCGTCGCGCATCATCACCACGCGGCCCAGCTTCTTGGACCAGGCCGTGTGGTCGGCACGGTAGATTTCGATGGCCAGCGCGCCAGCAGGGACCTGCTGATCGAAGATGGTCTGGGCATCAAAGGCGCCATAGTAGTCACCGACGCCGGCGTGGTCACGTCCGACGATGAGGTGGGTGCACCCGGCGTTCTGGCGGAAGACCGCGTGCAGCACGGCTTCGCGGGGACCGGCGTAGAGCATGTCGAAGCCGTATCCGGAAATCATCACGGTGTTCGGGCGGAAATAGTGGTCCACCATCGTGCGGATGCAGGCATCCCGGACATCGGCAGGAATGTCGCCGGGCTTCAGCTTGCCCAGCAGCATGTGCACGAGGCAGCCGTCGGCGTCCAGGTCGGCCAGGGCCATCCGGCACAGTTCTTCGTGGGCGCGGTGCATCGGGTTGCGGGTCTGGAAGGCAACCACCCGGCTCCAGCCGCGCTTGGCGAATTCGTCGCGGATTTCGTACGCGGTCTGGAAGGTGTTCGGGAATTCCGCTGGGAAATAGCTGAAGTTGAGCACTTCGATCGGGCCACTGATCAGCGTGCTGCCCAGGCTGCGGAAGGTGGCCACGCCGGGGTGGGCGGCGTCATCCGTGTTGTAGACGGCGCGCACGATCGACTCGCGCTCGTCATCGCTGAGGGTCTCGATGGCATCGATGGTCTGGATGGCCAGAACCGGGTGACCTTCCACGTTGGGGTCGCGCAGTGCGATACGTTGCCCGGGCTCGAACGCGACCGCTTCGGTGCTCAGGTTCAGGATCGGTACCGGCCAGAACAGGCCGGCAGGGGTGTGCATGGTCTCCGCAACCGACAGCGCATCGGCCTTGTTCATGTAGCCGGTCAGCGGGTTGAAATAGCCCGCGCCCAGCATGACGGCGTTGGCCGCCGCAGCGGAGTTCAACAGCAGGCTGGGCAGCCCTTCCGCTTCGGCGGTCAGCGCGGCGCGCTGAGCCTCATCCAGGATGTAGCGGGGATTCAGTGTGGCAGAGCCGTGCGGTGCAATCATGTTCGTGATAGACGAAAATCTAGCCCTGCACTTTAACGCGTTGCTTGACGCGCTGCAGCATCCCTAAGACTAAGAGACTACACTTGAGGACTTTTGCCGACACCATGAGCCAGTTTCAGGAGATCAAACCCGCCGAATTTTCCGCCGGGAAATTGGAACACGAAATTCTGGAGTGGTGGGAGCGCGAAAAGATCTTTGATCGGCAAGTCGCCCAGCACGCCGATGCTCCCCGATTCACCTTCTACGAAGGGCCGCCGACGGCGAATGGCCGGCCGGGTGTGCACCACGTTCTGGCGCGCACGATCAAGGACAGCTTCTGTCGCTACAAGGCCATGTGCGGCTACCAGGTCCAGCGCAAGGCGGGCTGGGACACGCACGGCCTGCCGGTGGAAATCGAGGTCGAAAAAAAGCTCGGGCTGAAGAACCGCGGCGAAATCGAAGCCTACGGCATCGCCGAGTACAACCAGGCCTGTCGCGACAGCGTCAACCAGTACACCTCGCTGTGGAACGAGCTGACGACCCGTATCGGCTACTGGGTCGACCTGGATAATCCCTACGTCACCTACGACAACAACTACATCGAATCGGTGTGGTGGCTGCTCAAGCAGCTGGCCAACAAGGACCTGCTGTACCGCGGATACAAGATCCACTGGTATAGCCCGGGTACCGGCACCGTGCTGTCTTCGCACGAAGTGTCGCTGGGCTACAAGGAGGTGGATGACCCCTCGGTGACGGTGCGTTTCGCCGTTGAAGGGGAGGCCGATACCTATTTCCTGGCCTGGACCACCACCCCATGGACACTGCCCTCGAACCTGCTGCTGTCGGTAGGGCCGACGCTGGACTACGTGACGGTGGCCTGTGAGGCGGACGCGGACCACCCGGCGGAGCGGTTGATACTGGCCCGCGCGTTGCTGGGTTCGGTGCTGGGCAAGCGGGAGTACACCGTCGTGGCCGAGCACAAGGGTTCCGACCTTGTCGGGAAACGCTACGCCCCCGTGTTTGACTGGTTTGCCGGGCACCCCGGCGCGTTCCGGGTCGTCGCTGCGGACTACATCACGACCGAGGATGGAACGGGCATCGTGCACACGGCCCCGGCCTTCGGTGCGGACGACTACGCCACCGGCCAGCGCGAAGGCGTGGAGATGGTCAACCCGGTCGAACGCGATGGTCATTTCGCGGCCGATATTCCGCTGGTGGGCGGCAAGTGGTTCAAGGATGCGGACAGCATCATCTGCCGCGACCTGAAGGAACGCGGGCTGCTCTTTGCACGCACCCAGTACAAACACAACTACCCGCATGACTGGCGCAAGGGCACGCCGCTGATGTCCTACCCGGTGGAGAGCTGGTTCGTGCGCACCACAGCCATGAAGGAACGCCTGGTCGAGCTGAACGGAACGATCAACTGGCAGCCCGAGCATGTGGGTCGCGGACGGTTCGGCGAGTGGCTGGCCACCAATGTGGACTGGGCGCTGTCCCGTCATCGCTTCTGGGGTACCCCGCTGCCGATCTGGATCAACGATGCGGACCCGGAAGACTATGTGGTCATCGGCTCGATTGCTGACCTCAAGGCGCAGGTGCCAGCCGAGCAGTGGCCGGGCGATGAAGCGCTGGATCTGCACCGCCCCTGCGTTGACGACCTGCACTGGCCGGCGGCGAATGGAGGCACCTACCGTCGGGTACCGGAGATCATCGATGTCTGGTTTGACTCCGGTGCCATGCCTTTTGCGCAGTGGCACTACCCCTTCGAAAACAAGGATCAATTCGAGCAGAGTTTCCCCGCCGATTTCATTGCTGAAGGCCTGGATCAGACGCGCGGCTGGTTTTACACCCTGCACGCCATTGCCACGCTGGTGATGGACTCGGTGGCCTACAGGAATGTTGTGGTCAACGGGCTGCTGCTGGACGAGAAGGGCGAGAAGATGTCCAAGTCCAAGGGCAACACGGTAGACCCCTTCAAGGCGGTCAAGGAACATGGTGCCGATGCGTTGCGCTGGTACCTGATGGCGGCTTCGCCACCCTGGGACAACGTCAAGTACTCCGACAACGGAGTGCTGGAAACCCGTCGCAAGCTTTTCATGACGCTGGTCAACGTCTACGGGTTCTTCGCGACCTACGCGAACATTGATTCCATGCATCCGGGCTTTGGTGCGCCCGAGCCGCATGCGCGCCCGGAGCTGGACCGCTGGCTGCTGTCCCGGCTGCAGACCACGATCACCGTCTGTCGCGAGTCACTGGACGCATACAACCCGACCCGGGCGGCGCGGGCGATCGAAACGCTCGTCGATGACCTGTCCAACTGGTATATCCGTCGTTCCCGGCCGGTCTTCTGGGCGGGCAAGAAGGACACCGGAATCTCCGAGGAAGCCAAGGCTTCGGTGTATGCCACGACCTACGAGGTGCTGCTGGAGATCTCGCGCCTGATGGCACCGATTGCGCCGTTTTTCGCAGAGTGGCTGCACCGCGCCCTGCTCAGAAACCCGGCGCCGGAAGCCAGCGTGCACCTGGCCGCGTACCCGGAGCCGGACGGTTCCCTGGCCGATCGGGCACTGGAAAAGCGCATTGCCCTGGCACGCAGCGTGGTGTCGAACGCCCTGCAGTTGCGCAACACCAGCAAGTTGAATGTGCGGCAGCCGCTGGCGCGTCTGATTGTGGTCACCGAGGAAGACGTCAGTGCGGAAGACCTGGCACTGGTCGAGAAGCTGATTCTCGAGGAAGTGAATGTCGACGCACTGGAAACGGTGGGCGCCGGCTCTGGCGTTGTGACCCGGACCGCCAAGCCGAATTTCCGCGTGGTGGGCAAGAAGGCCGGGCCGCGCATGAAGCTGGTGGCCGCAGCCTGCGCAACCATCGATGATGCTGCCATTCAGCGCTATGCCGATACCGGCGCGCTGACCCTGACCTTGGGCGACGGCAGCGAATTCACGCTGGAAGAGGGCGATTTGATCGTCGAGTCGCAAGGCATGGATGGCTGGGCCGTGGCGCGGGAAGACGGCGTGACCGTTGCCCTGGACACGCAGCTCAACGCGGACCTCACCGCGCGCGGGCTGGCGCGGGAGGTGATCAACCGGATCCAGAATGAGCGCAAGCGGCGCGACCTCGATGTGGTCGCACGCATTGCCGTGGGCTACGAAGCGGCGGGTACCCTGGCCGAGGCCATCGCCCGGCATGCGGACTGGATTGCCGCAGAAACGCTGTGTGTCAGCCTGCAGCCGGACATCAAGGGGGACAGCGAGTCCTTCGAGATTGACGGTGCCAGCCTCAAGCTGGAACTCACGGTGGTCTGACGCGGTCTTGTAGGGCTTCATGCCGCGGCGCGGACCCGCAACCCCTGGGTTGGCGCCGCGCAGAAACTCACTCGCACCGGAAATGACATGACGACGCTATTCGACCCGATCACCATTGGCGATCTGGCCCTGCCCAACCGGATCATCATGGCGCCGCTGACGCGTTGCCGTGCCGACGCGGGCCGGGTGCCCGGTGACCTGGCCGTGACCTATTACCGTCAGCGCGCCGGGGCCGGCATGATCCTCAGCGAGGCCACATCGGTCACCCCCATGGGAGTGGGCTACCCGAATACGCCGGGGATCTGGTCTGCGGAGCAGGTGGAAGGCTGGAAGAAGGTCACCGATGCCGTGCATGCCGCAGGCGGAACCATCCTGCTGCAGCTCTGGCATGTCGGCCGCATCTCTGATCCGGTCTACCTGGACGGTGCGCTGCCGGTTGCGCCAAGTGCCATTCAGCCCGCGGGGACGGTGAGCTTGGTGCGGCCAAAAAAGGCCTTTGAAACGCCACGGGCGCTGACAATTGACGAAATCCCCGCCGTGGTCGAGGCCTATCGGCTGGGGGCGCTGAATGCGCGCAAAGCCGGTTTCGATGGGGTGGAGATTCACGGGGCCAATGGCTACCTGCTGGATCAGTTCCTGCAGAGTGGGAGCAACCAGCGCAACGACCGTTATGGCGGGTCCGTCGAGAACCGCGCGCGCCTGATGCTGGAGGTGACCGACGCGGTGCTCAGCGTGTGGCCAGCGGGGCGGGTGGGCATGCACCTCGCACCGCGTGCGGATGCCCATGACATGGGCGATGCCAATCTGGCGGAAACCTTTGGTTTTGTGGCGCAGGAACTGGGCCAGCGCGGTATTGCCTTCATCTGCACGCGGGAACATGCCGCAGCAGACAGTCTGGGGCCGCAACTCAAGCAGATCTTCGGTGGTGTCTACATCGCCAACGAAGGTTTCGACCGGGACACGGCGAATCAATGGCTGGCTGATGGCAAGGCTGACGCCGTGGCCTTTGGCAAGGCCTATATCGCCAACCCGGATCTGGTCGAGCGTTTCCGCCTCGACGCGCCCTTGAATACCCCGCAACCGGAAACCTTTTATGGTTCCGGGCCGGCGGGCTACACCGACTATCCGGTTCTGCAGCCGGCAGAGAGTACGGCTGACTGAAGCCCTTCCGTTCTCTGTGGTACCCAGCAGCGTGGCCAGGGTGCCGCGAAGCGGCCCCTAGCGTCGCGAGGAAAAGGGCAGTCGCGGAATGATTGCCGGCACCCGGCTCGCGTAATCCCGGTAACGCTCACCCAGGCTGCGGTGCAGTTCCGGTTCCTCCAGTCCCAGGGTCGCCGCGACGCTGTAGGCCGTCATGCCGGCGGCAAACAGCAGGTGCCCGAGTGTCATGTCCGGGGTGGCCCAGAGCGCCACGATCAGCCCGGACTGGATCGGGTGACGGGCAAAGCGGTAGGGGCCGCGAATCGTGAAGGGGGGCTCGATGCCGTGCGCTGACGTGGCCTGACGGACTCCATGAAAGTGGAGCACATCGATAGCGAATATCGCCCAGAACACCACCAGCAGGCCCGTACCAAACAGGGCATACAACGCCATCCGCAGCCCCGTGCTGGAAACCGACCAGAGCGGCTGCGGCAGCGGCGCCCAGAAGTGCACAACAGCCGCCAGCGTGACGCCCGCCACCAGCAGGTAGATCCCCCGCTCGGCCCGGGCCGGGACCTGCCGGGTCCACCAGGCCTTGAAGCGAGGTCGTGCCATCAGACTGTGGATGCCGCCAAATGCCAGCAACAGGCTGAGGTTGATGAGCCCGGCGATGGCGGGTGGGAATGCGCTGCCTCTGTCGATGCCCAGCGGGCCGATATTCAGCAGGAAAAGGACCAGCGCAACCTGGGCGGCTACGGCGGTCAGTATCCCGACAAGTGTGATTGCCAGCGCCATCGGTGTGTCTCCTCAATGTGACGGTGAGTCCAGCGACGCGGCCAGTGCGGGTGCTCCGGAGGCGCGCATTTGATCGCCCGGAAGGGCGAGATATGCCGGAATCATCAAAAAGTGAGTATAGGCACTACGCAGGGTGGTGTCGCGCCGGCCGCAGCCGGCAATCAGTGCTCAGAACACCAGCGCGGCGCCGCATGCGGCGACGGTCATCGCGAACAGGAACCACTTGAGTGTGCGCTGCTCGATACGCAAGGCCCAGCGGACGCCCAGTTGCGCGCCGATCATGGTGCCGATGGCCAGGACCAGACCGGGAAGCCAGGCGACCTGACCCCGGACGATGAAGACGCCCAGTGCGACGCCGGTAAAGGCGATCGTGCACAGCAGCTTCAGGGCATTGGCGCGCAGCAGGTCGTAGCGCAATGCGCCGGCAAGCGCGCCGAGCAGGATGAAGCCCACGCCGGCCTGCACAAAACCGCCGTAAAAGCCGGCGACCAGCAAGGAGGGCCAGGTCCCGGGATGCTGGCCGGCGCGCCTGACCGGCGTCCCCGGTGGCGGAGCGATGAATTCTGGTCGCAGCAGCATGATCAGCGTCATGCCCGTCATTGCCGCCAGCATGAACGGCTTGAGATAGAGATTGGGCAGGAAGGATGCCAGCAGGGCACCGGCCAGCCCCCCGGCCATGGTCAAGCCCAGAATCCAGCCGGCATCATCCAGCGGCAGGTGGCCGGCTTTGCGGAAACCCCGCGCCCCCACCAGGCATTGCAGCAGCACGCCGACGCGATTGGTGGCATTGGCGGTGTCGGCCGGGAGCCCGAGTATCAGCAATGCCGGGATCGTGAGGTTGCTGCCCCCGCCAGCCAGCGTGTTGATGACCCTTGCAATCAGCCCGGTCGCGGCCAGCAGCAGATAGATGAGCAGGTCCAGCTCAAGCGGCACGTCGGCATGCCGTGGGCATCATGGATCTACGCAAGGGGGTCTGGGGACCGGGCGAGGGCCTTGTCCAGCTTCTGGCTGACGGCGCCCGGTGGTTCGGTCCCACGCGCCAGGAAGGCGTAGGCGAGCGGGACGACTGCCAGCGTGAAAATGGTTGCCGCAATCACCCCGAACACCACGACCACACCGATGGCACTGCGGGTTTCTGCGCCGGCGCCACTGGTGAGCAGCA
>JBFHON010000101.1:0-9313 GCA_041593295.1 Oceanococcaceae bacterium
CTGTTCACCAGTGCGGTGATCTGCTCCAGCGCATGGTTGTGCCGGGATTTCGGCAGGCCGCGGCGGGCCAGCCCGGAGCGGAGAGCCTGCAGCAGGGTTGCCTGCTGCTGTTTCCAGCGGTCGACGCCGTGCGTGGTCAGGTATTCCAGGGCTTCGTGGACGCTACTGCCGATCAGGCTGGCTTCCAGGCGATCGGTATCCCCCGCGGCGACCAGGGCGCGCTCCACGCCAAGCTGGCTGGGTGGCGGCGCAGATAGCCGGGACGGTGCCGGCAGGCCGGCCTGTTGCGGCGACGCTGTCGGTGCGGCCAGACGCGGGTGGCGCACCGGCAACAAGGGGGTGTCGCCGGTGTCTTCGGTACTCGCCTGCAGCGGTTCCGGCCAGGGCAGCAGTGCTTTCAGCGGAGCGCCCAGACTGCCGCGGCGGGCACCGCTGGTCATGCACAGGTGCAAACCGGAACGGGCACGGGTGACGGCGACATACAGCAGGCGGAGCCCTTCAGCGGCTTCGGCGTCCTGATGCTGCTGCCGCAGCCAGCGATACAGACAGCCCAGCTCGCTGCGGGGGTCGTAGGGGTAGGGGGGCTTGATCGCCAGTGCGGCACCGCCGGTGTCGGGGTGCCAGGTCAGCAAGGGGTCATCGCCGCCGCGGCCCGAGCGCCCGAGGCCGGCAAGAATGACATGGTCAAACTCCAGGCCTTTGGACTTGTGCACCGTCATCAGTTCGACGCGGGTGGCGTCGGTGTCCGCCCACAGACCGTCGAGCGAGCGCTCAAAGGCGCTTTCGTCACGGAGCTGGCCTGCGGTGCAGGCTTCCCGCAGGTGGATTTCGAAGCGACGCACGTCGCGTTGCTCGGCAGGGTCGAGGCTTTCGGGCAGCCGCAGCGCATGGAACAGGGCCCGCGCGGCCGAGGGCAGGTCGCCCTGGGTTTGCAGCAGCTGTTCGGCCCCCGTCATCGCGGTCTGCAACGCACCCAGACGCATTGTCAGCTCGGCGCTGGCCGTTGCGGGCAGCCTGGCACGGGTGCGTTGTGCCCAGCCCGTATCCGGCAACAGCGCGACAAGTTCATCGCATTGGGCCCAGCTCAGCCCGACCCCGGGGCCGCGCAGCAGGCGCAGGCTGGCGAAATCATCTTCGGGCTGGTGCAACACACGCACGATGGCCAGGTAGTTGCGAATTGCCGGCGTGTCCCGCAGGGCTTCAAGCTCGACCCCGCTGAAGGCCGTTCCGGCCTGGCGCAGCGCACGGGCGACCGGGCGCAGGTGGGCCCGGGTTCGCGCCAGCACCCCGATGTGCGCATCCGGGCTGGTGGCGAGCAGGTCCCGGACCCGGTCGGCAACGGCCTGGGCTTCGTTGTCCGGGGTCTCCTCACAGACCAGTGTGACCGGGGATGGCAACTCCGCGCTGTCAGCCTCGTCGGTGTCCGAAGGCGCGAAGTCGATGGGGCTGCTGTTGTCGCGAAAGACCTGCTCCAGCGTCCGGTTGCACCAGTGCACCAGCGGGGCAATGCTGCGAAAGTTCTGGGTCAGTTCCAGCGGTTGTAATGGGACCGGCCCCAGCCGGGCCCCTTTGCGCAGCAGGGCGTTGAACTTTTCCACCCGGGCATGGCGGAACAGATAGATGCTCTGCTGCGGATCGCCGACCAGGAACAGGCTGCGACCGTCGCCCGGTTGCCAGTCCACGACCAGTTGTTCGAGCAACTCCAGCTGGGCGTTGCTGGTGTCCTGCATCTCGTCCACCAGGATGTGCTGGTAGCGGGCATCGGCGCGCGCTGCTGCAGCCTGGTCCTCGGCCTGCAGGGCGTGTCGGGCCGCCAGTGCGAGTTCGGTATGGTCGCAGGCGTCGCGCTGGGCAAAATCCACCTTCAGCTGTGCCAGGGCGTGGCGCAACACCACCAGCAGGTGCGCAGCCTGCTCGGCCATCGGTGTGGCGTAATCCGCCGGCAGCAGCAGCATGCGTGACAGCAACTGAGGCAGGCGACCGGAAGCCGACCCGGAGAACTCTTCGAGCAGGGGCTTGGCTTCGGTGGTGGTCGGCCCGGCAGGAAAGCCGGTTTTCGCCGACAGGCCACCGGGCTTGCGCCACTCGCCCTTGCCGGTGAGCAGGCTGCGGGCCAGAGTCTGCCATTGCCGCAGCTGCCGGGGCTCGGCAGCGGGCCAGGCATCCAGTTCGCTCAGGGACTGCCACTCGGTGCGACCATCCGCCGCGTGCTGTTGCAGGCAGGCCAGCCACTGTTGGCGCGGAGCCCGCGGCAGCAATTCGTCGATTTCCTGCAGGCTGTGCAGCACCCACTGCTCAAGATGCCGGCTGCCGGACTCCTGCACCCGGTCCGGGGTGGCTGACATGGACAGCTGGGCCCACTGCTCGCGCTGAGCCAGCAAGGGGCTCAGACTGCCGAGCAGGGCGTCAAGGCGGTTCTTGCCCAGCGCCAGAGTGACCCCGATGCTGTGGCGGATGGCCGGATCCAGTGCCGGGTCATCATGCATTTCCAGGACGGCCTGCAGCGCGGTGCGGTACAGCTCGCGGGCATCATCTACCGGCTCCAGCGAGCCGCCCAGACCGGCCAGGATCGGCATTTGCCGGGCGAGCTCGCGGTTCAGGCTATCGATCGTGCTGGCCCGAATCCGGTGCGGGTTGTTTTCCAGCTCCCACCCCCGGGCCTGACTGCGCGCACGAACCTGCTGCGCCAGTTCATGGACGCGGCGGGCGTAATCATCAGCGGGGGCGGCTCCGGATGCGGCACTGGCCAGCGCCAGTGCCAGGCGCTCGCGAATTTCGGCTGCGGCCTTGCGGGTGAAGGTGATGGCCAGCACCTGCTCGGGGTGATCGACCACGGCCAGGGCCGCAAGCATCCGGCAGATGAGCAATCCGGTTTTGCCACTGCCGGCGGGAGCGCGGATGCAGAAACTGGTCGACAGGTCCAGGGCGCGGGTTCGGGCCGCACTGTCGCGGGGAGCGGTCATGCGTCGTCTCCGTCACTGTCTTCGTCGGTGTCATCGACCAGAAACGCTGCGGCGCGGAGACCAAAATCGCCGGCCAGAGAGGTCTGTGCGCGATGCCGGATTTCCCCATCACGGAAGTCGCGAATCAGGGCGTCAAGCTGGTTTTCCCATTGCACGATTTCATCGTCCCAGGCGTACCGCCATTCCTTGTCACTGGGGCTGTCGGTGGTCAGCTTGCGGCACCAGTTGGTCGCGGCCAGCAAGGCGGGACGGTGCTCATGGACCCGGGCGAAACAGATGCCGTCGATGGTCGGCACATCCAGCTCCCGCGCCGCGCTGCTGGTGGCGTAGAGCGGGAGCTGGGGTTCGCGCAGCACTTCGCCTCGCCAGCCGCTCATTTCGGCCTGCCCCGTCTTGTAGTCGATGACCAGATAGCGGTCGCCGGATTCGGTCTGGACCCGGTCGACCCGGTCCAGGCGCAGGTTCAGCGGCAGCCCGGAGCGCACCGTGGCGTAGGGGGCTTCACAGCGCACCACCGTGAAGGCTTCGGTGCGCTTGCGTTCATGCTGCAGCCAGCGCGCGCACAGCCGCAGTACGCGGTCACCCTCCAGCGCTTGCAGTGCGTCTCCGTAACGGTTCCGCGGCAGGAAGCGCCCGCGTGTCCGGTCGATCAGGTCCTGCAGAATGCGCAGGACCTCTGCGTCGCCGAGCGCGGCGAGCGCCGCGGAGGTTTTCTGTTCGTCCCAGAACGCGGCGAGCACCGCGTGCACCCATTCACCCTGGCGGGCCGGGCTCAGCCCCAGCGGCGGCGGTGGCAGCTCGCGGGCACGCAGCCGGTTGTAGGCAAAGGCGGCAAAGGGCGAGGCGGACTGGCGACGTATCAGCGTGCTGCCACCGGTTTGCTGCGCCAGCCGTTCCGGGCTGAGTGCACTGACCGTGTCTTCGGCGATCCAGACGAATTCCGGCCGGGATGACTCACCGGAGCGAGCTGTCGTGGGAGCCGGCTTCCAGTCCACCGGCAGCAACGGTGTGGGGCTTTGCGGAGTGCCGCTTTCGTCATGGGCGGCGTAGTGCAGGCCGGCGGTATGTGGCTGGCCGCAGAGGGCCTCAAGCAGGTGCTTCTGCTGACGCAGCCAGTGCTGCGGGCTGGCTTGTGGGTGACCTGCTGCGGACAGCAGTGCCGGATTCAGCCACGGGTTCTGGGGACGTGGCGACGGAAAATGCAGCGCGTCCAGGTTCGTCACGAACAGATGGCTGCAGGGCAGCCCCAGGGCCTGCTGGCTTTCGCAGACCAGGACCCGGACATCGTGTGTCTGCCGCTGCGAGTGCATGTGGTCCTGCAGGACCGTACGGAAGGTCTGCAGCGCAGCCGCCGGGGTCAGCACGCCCATCTCGTCCGCCAGGCTGACAAAGCCGGCCAGGGCTTGTTGCAGGTCTTCACGGATGCCCCAGTGCGGATTGGGGTCGGTGAGTGGCAGGGCCTGCCATCGCTTCTGCCAGTGTGCGACCCAGTCGCTTCCGCTGGCTGCCCGGGGCTGCTCGCTGACCACTACGGCCAGGGCTTTGAGGCGGCTTTTCAGCAGGGCGGGGGCATCCGCTGGCAAAAAGCCGTGCAGGTCCGCCGGCGTGTAGCGCAGGCCGGCATCGCGCAGCCGCCGTTCGGCCACGGCTGCGGGCAGACGCTCCTCCGGGGTCAGGAAAAACGGCTGGCGCAGCAGGCTGGAGAGCAGGGAAAACTCCATCCCCTGTGGCGTCAGCCGGCATACATCAAGCAGTGCGCCAATGACCGGATACGCGCCCAGTGGCCGGGGTTGCTCGATGGCCCAGGGGCGAACGGCGTCTGCGGCAGATTGTGGGCGGGTGACCTGGGGAGCCAGCGCAGGGGCCCAGTGCACGTCGATGCTGTCCACATGCAAGGCCAGCTGCGGCACGGCGACGATGATGCGGGCATCAACGTCTTCTTCCAGGGTGTGTGCAATGTCCGCAGCCAGGGCCGACCACAGTGCACTGGGTGTGTCATGCCTCCAGGCCGCGGTCGGGTGGGACTCCGGTGCCGGTTCGCGGATCGGCTGGGCACCGAGTTTGTTGATCAGCGCGGTCTCGACCCGGCTCATGCGCATGGGGGTGAATCCCCAGCTGCGAACAGTTTCGGGGATGCGCGTGGAGTCGTTGGTCAGGGTCTCCAGCGTGACCGCCGCGAGTTGGGCGTCGGTGATCCACTGGCGACGCGCGAGTTCCTGAGCAAACTGCGTGTGCAGGCGGGCAAACAGCTCCTGCTCCTGTGTCCAGAGCGGCTCGTCAGTGAGGGTGAGCTGCCAGTGTTGGCACTCGCGCCAGACCCGCATGAACTGGTCCGCCAGAGACTCCGGAGCGAGCAACTGTGGATGGCAGCTGTCGGCGCGGATCAGTTCCTGCCAGAGCCAGCGTTCCTTGCTGCGGGAAATCAGTTCCTGGGTGGGCCAGGCAGCCAGCCACTGCTGCCGAACCCAGCGGCTCAGGGACAGGATGCTCGGGCTCTCCCAGGCACTGTTCCCGGCGGCGGCCTGCTCGCGCTGGTATTGCGCCCGGAGCAGGCGGGCCTGCAGTTCGGTGGCGCACAGGGTCAGGGGCGGCGGGGGGATCGGAGCTTCGGTCATGGGAAGCGAGTATGCCGTAAGGGTGGCTCAAATCCTGAGCCTGCGGGCACAAAAAAACCCCGCCGTGGCGGGGTTTTTCAAATGATGGCCTGCTACGCCAGGTGCATCAGCTTCAGGCCGCCGAGCACTGAAATGATGGGTCCGTAGCATCTTCGCCTTCTGGAGGTACGGCGCCGGTGACGACGTCGTAGATGTACAGCGCTTCACCCGAGACGAAGTCCAGGATGTTGTCGGTACCGGTGCCGTTCATGTCCAGTGCGGTTGCATTGACCTCGCCCCCCGTCTCGATTTCGATGCGGTTGTAGGGCAGGGTGTTCACGCAGCCCACCAGGAAGCGGGTGTCGCCGACAAAGCTCATCAGGTCCAGGCCCAGGGCATCCAGCCCCACCAGTTGCAACCCGGTGAAGGTTTCCTGCGCTACCCCATCCAGATAGGTCCGGATCTTGGCGTCGCGCAGAATATTGGCATCGACCATGGCCGGCGGAATCTGGATGTCGAACGCAGCGACATTGCCAGCAGACACGGTGCTGGACAGGTCGATTCCAACGCCTGCCGTAGCAACGAGTGAGTTGCCTTCGCCTTCACCGGTCGGGTCCTCGTACGGCGGAACGATGCCAAAGGGGTCGTCCAGCAACGATGCCACGAGGTTGACCACCGAGTAGGTGTTCTCGTTCTGGTCGACCGTGTTGACCGGTGGCACCGTGTCGACATTGACCTCGGCGTTGTTGACGTAGCAGAGGCCTTCGCCGCCCAGCAGGGATGCCAGAACAATGGTTTCCAGGTCGCAGACCGCACCGCTCTGGATTTCTTCCGCGGTGCCGGAGGCCCGTTCAGTCACGGTCCAGCCGGGCAGCAGTGTCAGCGTGCCCAACGGGTCAATGAGCCCGGGGTCGCCGCCACCATCTCCCGGTGGTGGGGTGGTGCCGCCGTCGGGAAACCCGCCGTTGGCCTCACAGCCCGCAAGAAGGGCAATGGCGGAAGCCGCCATTGCCAGTTTCAGTTTGCTGTTCATCAATGAACTCCTTTCAAGGTGGTGACCTTAGTTCTGGATGCGAAGTTCAACGCGACGGTTCAGCTCACGACCTTCTTCGGTGTCATTGGTGGCACGCGGTTCGGATTCGCCGTAACCGACGGCTGTCAGGCGCTCTGCAGAAATGCCCTTGCCGATCAGGAACTGACGAACGGCTTCGGCACGCTTCTGCGAGAGGCTCTGGTTGTAGGCGTCGCCACCGATGGAATCGGTGTGGCCGGCCACTTCAACCAGCATTTCCGGGTAACGGTTCAGCACTTCGGCTGCATCGTCCAGGATGGTGGCGGCATCCGGGCGCAGGCGGGAGCCGTTGAACTCGAAGGTCACACCATCCAGGGCTACGACACCACCCAGCGGGCAACCTTCGCCATCGACACGGACGCCTTCAGGCGTGTTCGGGCAGTTGTCCTTGTTGTCGACGATGCCGTCGTTGTCGCTGTCCTTCAGACCGCTGTCCTTGGAGACTTCAACAACCTTGACGGTTTCGACGACTTTTTCGACAACCTTGGGTTCGCCGAACAGCGGGAACTCGATACCGATGTTGCCCTTGTATTCTTCGTCATAGCCGGACTCGAAGTCATCGTAGACATAACGCAGGTCCAGACGGATCTTCATGCCGTACTTGTTCAGCGACGGCGTCACCATGCCGATACCGGCATTGGCGTAAAAGCCGTAGTCATCCCGGTTGTCCGGGTCGGTGTTCAGCAGGTCATACACATCGTTGTAGACCGCGCCGCCACCGAGGATGAGGTAAGGCATCCACGAATCGCGGGGGTCATCGCTTTCCTTGTTGACGTTGATCGCGTAGATCACGTCCAGGCCCAGCCCGTAACGGTAGAAGTCGGTGCCATTGCCCTGGTCGGTTTCGTAGATGTCGTTGAACACGGAAAGCTCGAAGCCAAAGCCGCTCTGGCGCATCTGGCCCAGTGCGAACTGGACGCCATAGGCATTGTCGATTTCGGTGGTGAGACCGCCGTTGTCGAGGTTGTCGACATCGCGCTGATCGTCCGCCATGGTGTAGCTACCCATGACACTGAAGTACGTCGCGCGGGTGTCCTCGTCCGCGATTGCAGCGCCAGCACAGGCCAAAGCGAGTGTCGCTGCTGAAGTCAATTTCATCATACTCATATAAATCTCCCTATTACCTCTCGGAACGATGGGTCCTGCCAAAAAGTTGTCTCCCCGGTTGCCTATGACCTTGAACACGGGCAATTACGGGAAAATTTAACAGAAAAACCATAGGTATTGACAATTACCAGATTGTTACGCGTTGCTCGGGGCTACGATAAAGAGGGGCTGCATCATCGATTTCATAAGCCTCGTAGAAGGCGGGGATATGTACGACGACGCCATTGACGCGGAATTCGCTGGGGGCGTGCGGATCGGACTTCAGCCGTTTCAGCAATTCGGGTTCGCGATATAGACGACGCCAAATCTGCGCCCATCCGGAAAAAAACCGTTGCGCTCCGCTCATGTTTTCAATCGTTTCCGGTTCTTTACCGTCGAGGGAAAGCAACCAGGCGTCATAGGCGATTGATAATCCCCCAATATCGCCAATGTTTTCACCAATGGTCAAGGCGCCGTTGACGTATTGCCCCGGCAGGGCCTCGTAGGCGTTGTACTGCTCGATCAGGAGGCGGGTCTGCGCCTCGAAGCGCTCGCGGTCCGCGTCGGTCCACCAGTTCCGCAGGTTGCCGTCGCCATCGTAGCGGCTGCCCTGGTCGTCGAACCCGTGGCCGATTTCATGGCCAATGACCGCGCCGATGGCACCGTAGTTAACGGCATCGTCCGCTTCGACATTAAAGAAAGGCGGTTGCAGGATCGCTGCCGGAAAAACAATTTCATTGGCCGTGGGGTTGTAATACGCATTCACCGTCTGCGGCGTCATGTGCCATTCATGGGGGTCGGGCGCCTGGCCAATCTTGCTGATCTGGCGGTTGTGCTCGAAAAGGGCGGCGCGCCGCATATTGCCGTAAAGATCGGAAGCCGAGACCATCAGGGCGTCGTAATTGCGCCAGGTGGGTGGTTTGCCAACCTTGGGACGGAATTTGGACAGTTTTTCCAGAGCCTGCTGTTTGGTTTCTTCGCCCATCCATTCCAGTTCGCGAATGGAGGCGGCATAGGCACGAATCAGGTTTTGCACCATGGCGTCCATGCGCCGGGCGGCTTCATCCGGATAATGGCGGGCGACATATTCCTCGCCCAGCAGAAAACCGGCGGCATCTTCAACGGCGGCAATGCCCCGTTTCCAGCGCGGTTCATTTTCCGTTGTTCCGCTGAGTGTGCGCCCGTAAAAATCAAACGCGGTGTCCACAAAGGCTGCGGACAGGTAGGGCGCGAAAGTTTCCGTGGTCCGCAGTCGCAGGTACTCGCGCAAGGTGGCGAGATCGGTGTCCTGCAGGATCGGGCCCAGGGCTTCGAAGTAGCTGGGCTGGCTGACAATGACCGTGGAGCTGGGAACATCGGCCGCAGCCAGGCTTGCCGCAAAGTCAAAGCTGCTGCTGAGCACGCTCAGCTTTTCCGGGGTATAGGGGTTGTAGCGCTTGACCGCATCGCGGGACTCAACCCGGGTCCATTGCTTTTCGGCAAGCCGGGTTTCGAAGGCCAGAACCCGAGCGGCCACGCGTGCTGCGTCCGGGGTTCCGATCAGTGTCAGCATCCGGGTCATGTAGCTGACATAGGCCTTGCGCAGGCCGGCGAACTGC
>JBFHON010000102.1:0-9207 GCA_041593295.1 Oceanococcaceae bacterium
ACTTTGCCGGGCGGCCGGATGACCTGCTGGTCATGGACCTGGCCGCCGGGGACGGCTGGGAAGAGTTGTGCGCCTTTCTCGGCAAGGACATTCCGGCTGTGGCCTTTCCGCACGCGAACAAGGCGGCAACCCGCGAACAGCGGCGCCAATGGCCACAACGCGTCACGCGCTGGCTGGGCCGCTCACACTAGCCATCGCGCGAGCAGCACGGCAGCCCACCCCGATGGTGTCAGGGTGCGCTCGCGCGTTCCAGCAGGGCATCCATCTCGGCCCGCATCTCGGGGCCCAGGGCAGCACGGTGGCCCCAGTCTGCGAAAACCCGGTGACTCCAGTGGTGGCTGGCGCACACGTCCAGCGTCGGTCCGGGCGGAACAACGTCATCCTGTGCGCCGATGAGCAGGCGCAGCCGACTGCTGTCCAGCGTGTCTACCGGGGCCGGGGGAAAATTTTCCGCGATGATGTCGGGCCAGGGCAGGGGGCTGCCGCTGCGCTGGTCCACGTCATCCGGAGGGGTGTCCCGGCGCAGGGTCGAGGGGTCCAGGACCGGGTTCAATGCGAGTACATGGATATCGGCATGCCGTCCCAGGGCATGCAGCGCATGCCAGCCCCCCATCGAACTTCCCAGAACCGCGAGCGAGCGCCCGGGAGCCCGGAGCGACTCCAGCAAGTCGTCCACCATGGCAACGGACTCGTGAAAGAACTGCGGTCGATAGTCCGGGCAGGCCAGAATGGTGCTTTGGGCATAGTGTTCGCGCAGGAACATGCCGGTATCGCTGCGGCCGCTGGAACCCAGGCCGTGCAGGTAGACAAGGACGCGGTGTTGCACAGGAACAAGAGGTCTGTTGATGAGCGCTGATTATCGCTTCGAGCTGGAAAGGTTGCCGCAGGGTGCACGCGATCGGCTGCAGGAGCAGTTGAATGCACTCGCATTGACGGATGCGGAAACCGCCGTCGCAGCGCCTGTGCTGGCGGCCAGCCGGTTTGTCAGCAGCTGGGCAACGCGACAGCCGGATGCCTTCATCCGGCTGCTGAAGGACCAGTTTGCCGTCGACCTGGCGCAGTTGGAGAGCCCTCCGGCAGCGACCGTCGATGAGCTGGATCGTACGCTGCGGCGAACGCGAAACCGCGTCATGGTCTGTCTGGGTGCACGCCAGACCTTGCGTCTGGATACGCCCCGACAGACCGTCGCCCAGCTCAGCAGGCTCGCCGACGTGCTGGTGGGGCGGTGTCTGGACTGGCACTGGGAGCAACTGGTCGCTACCCGCGGTGCGCCCCTGGCCCCCAATGGGCGTCCGGTACGGCCAATGATCTTCGCGCTCGGCAAGCTGGGTGGCGGCGAGCTGAATTTTTCTTCGGACATCGACCTGATTGCGGCCCACAGCGAATCGGGTTCGGCCGGGGGGATGGCTGCGGACGAGCTGATGGCGCGCCTCATACGCCGGGTGATCAACAGCCTGGCTGCGGTGCAGGCCGAGGGCTTTGTTTTCCGGGTGGACTGGCGACTGCGGCCGTTCGGCTCCCAGGGCGCACCCAGTGCCTCATTGGCGGCTCTGGACAATTATTTCGAGCTGCATGCCCGCGAGTGGGAGCGCTATGCCTGGCAGAAAGCACGCTGCATTGCCGGAGACATCGATGCGGGGGAGCAGTGGCTGGAAACCATCCGGCCCTTCATCTACCGACGGTATATCGACTTCGGGCAGATTGCCGGCCTGCGCCGGATGAAGGATGAAATCGACCGCGATGTCCGGGTTCGCGGGCGCGAGCAGGACATCAAGCGCGGCTGGGGCGGAATCCGGGAAATGGAATTCGCGATCCAGGCCCAGCAACTGGTCAATGGCGGCGCGCGGCCCAGCCTGCAGCAGCGCGGGTTTGCGGACGCGGTTGCCGCGCTGGAGACGGAAGAACTGATCGAGCCGGATTTTGCCCGGCGCTGGCAGGATCATTACTGGTTCCTGCGTCACGTGGAAAATTGCTGGCAGGCGGTGGACGATGCGCAGAGCCACGTTCTGCCGGTGGACGAGGAGCCCCGGCAGCGGCTGCTCGCGGCGCTCGGTCAGGCCGACTGGCGGGAGTTCGAGGCCGGTTTGCAGCAGGTTCGCACGCAGGTACGTGCGCACTTTCTGGAACTGTTCACGCCCACCGATGATGCGCCGCTGGCCCCGCCGGTTCGCGACCTGCTGGATCAACTGGAAAAAGAGGCGCCGGAGTGGCCGGCACCGTTCCAGGATTTTGCGCCGTCGCTGGAATTGCTGAGTCGCGCCGGTCATCGCCGTTGCAGTGAGGCGGAGTCGCGTCGGCAGACCTTCGAGCTGGGGGTGCGTCTGCTGGATGCCGCAGCCGACCTGGAGACCGGTCAGCGGGTCCTGGCCATTGTCGAGGCGATTTGCGGGCGGGTGAACTATGTGGCGCTGCTGCGGGAACACCCGGATGCGCGACGCGAGCTGCTGGAGCTGTGTCGGCGTAGCGGGGAAATCGCGGCCGAACTGGCGCGGCAACCGGCATTGCTGGTCGAACTGTGCACGCCCGAATCCCTGTACGACCCGCCATCACGGCTGCGCCTGCGGGCGCACATCGAACGGCAACTGGCAGCCGGCGACGATGCGGATTTCGAGGAGCAGCTCGATCAGCTGCGACGCATTCGACATGCCGTCGCGCTGCGCATCGGGGCGGCCGAAGTGGTGCATGCCCTGTCCCTGATGCGGGTCTCCGACCACCTGACCGAACTGGCTGAGGAAATCGTGCGCGGTGCGCTGCAGGTTGCCACGGCCCAGATGCGCCAGCGCTGGCCGCAGATGGGGGAGCTGCCGTTTGCTGTAGTCGCCTACGGGAAGCTTGGCGGCATGGAGCTGTCCTACAGCTCGGATCTGGATCTGGTTTTCATCTACCGGGATGAACCCATTGCCGGGGTGGATCTTGCGCCGGCCGTCTTTTACACGCGTCTGGCGCAAAAGCTGATCAATGCCCTGGCGACGCAGACCCGGGCGGGCCGTTGCTACGAAGTGGACATGCGGTTGCGGCCCAACGGCAACTCCGGTCTGCTGGTGACCTCGACCCAGGCCTTTGCCAAGTACCAGCAGGAAACCGCCTGGACCTGGGAGCATCAGGCCCTGGTCCGGGCCCGGCCGATCGTCGGTGACACCGAAGTGGTGGAGCAATTCACGCAAATGCGCCAGGCCACACTGTGCCGCCACCGGGACGCCGACAAGCTGCGTGCGGAAATTCTCGACATGCGCGCCAAGATGCGCACCGAGCTGGCGCCGAAAGACGGCAGCTTCGACCCCAAGCATTCACCCGGTGGCATGGTCGACATCGAGTTCTACAGCCAGTGGCTGGTGCTGGCTTTCGCCGAGGACCACCCGTCCATGACGCGGTTTTCGGATGTCCTGCGGGTGCTGGAGTCGGCCCAGGCGCAGGGCGTTATCGAGGAGGTCGACGCCAGGGGGCTCGCAGACCGCTACCGGGCCCTGCGGGCGCAGGTGCACGCCCGTTCCCTGGCCAGTGCTGACGATGCCGGAGCCCTGCCGCCAGCCCCGCAGACACTGGAGTCCTTCTATGCCAACTGACCCTTTGCTACCCTCGGCGGCTGTTCATTCTGGATCGCCGTTGTGAGTCGCAAGGTTCTGCTGCTGCATAACTCGCCGAAGGCACGCCGTTACTTTCTGACACTGCAGGAAAACATCCCGGATCTGGCGTTGCCGGTGGCATGGGTGGGGGTGGCCGGTGGTGCGACGCTGGCGGCGGCGCAACGGGCGGCGATTACCCGTTACACCATGATCCGCAAGCATGCGCGCTACACGATTCCGGCCTGGAAAATGCAGGTGCTGCAAGGGCTGCATGAGCGGGCGGCGCAGTGGCACTACAACGCGGCGCGCAAGCGCATCATGCAGCATCAGCCCGACGCGATCGGGGTCTGGGGTGGTCAGTCCGTTGACGTGAAGGCGGCAATCACCGCGGCCGCCGACCTCGGTGTGCCCAGCTATGTCTTCGAGTGCGGGCTGCTGCCGAGAACGACCACCTGCGACCCGCGTGGCGTGAATGCGGACAACTCGGTGCCGCGCGACCCGGCGTTTTATGCCGGGTACACGCAGGAGGCAGAGCTGCCCTCGCAACTTCTGCAGCGGGCCAGCATCCAGCAGCATGACGAGGTCAGCCTGCCGGAACGCTACATTTTTGTTCCCTTCCAGGTGCGGCTGGACAGCCAGGTTCTGCTGTACTCCCCCTGGGTGCGCGACATGCGGCATCTGTATGACCTGTGCACCGATGCGGCGGCCGAGGCGCTGGAAGGCACCGATGTGAAGCTGGTATTCAAGCAGCACCCGTCCTGCCCGGAAACCTATCCCGAACTGCACTACTTCGCGCAGGACAACGACCGCGTGGTGTTCGCCAATGGCAACAACACGCAGCAGATTCTGCAGGGCGCGCTGGGGGTCATCACCGTCAACTCCACCGTCGGCATCGAAGCCTTGCTGATGCAGCGCCCGGTCATGACCGTCGGGCAGGCCTGTTATGCCGTGCCCGGTGTGGCGGAGCATGCGAGCCGGGCCAGCGAACTGGCTACGTGGATGCAGGACATTGCCGCCGGTCAGCCGCCAGCGGACACCTTGCGGCGGCCGTTCCTGAACTATCTGGCCAACGAGTACTGCGTCCCGGATACCCACAAGGCACCGGGGCTGCGCCATTTTCAGCGGGTGCGTGAGATTCTTTCCGCCCACGCTGGCGTCGACACACAGGCCAACACCGAAGCGACGGTCGCGCGCCTACATCCAGGAACGCTTGATGCCGCCTGATTTCGTCAACAATCCGCCCCGGCGTATCTGCCTGATCCGCCTGTCCGCTCTGGGGGATGTGACCCATATCCTGCCCGTCGTGCACACGCTCCGGGCGCAGTGGCCCGAGGCCCGCATCACCTGGATCATTGGTAAACACGAACATCGGCTGGCCGGGCTGTTCCCCGACATCGACTTCCGGGTGTTGAACAAGAAAGAGGGCTGGGGCGGTTATCGCCAGCTCTGGGCATCACTGCGTGACAACCGCTTCGACATGCTGCTGCTGATGCAGACCTCGTTTCGTGCGCATCTGGCCAGCCTGGGGGTCAAGGCCCCGTATCGTCTGGGTTACGACCGCGTGCGGTCACGCGACCTGCACGGGCTGTTCATCAATGACCGGATCCCGCACCGGGATCGCGAGCACGTGCTTGATCAGCAGTTTGGTTTTCTCGAGCGGGTGGGTATCACCCGGCGGGTCATGGACTGGAGCCTGCCGCTGTCAGCAGCGGACCGGGAGTGGGCTGCTGAGCAGTTGCCGGGTGAGCAGCCTACGCTGATCATTTCGCCGGCATCCAGCGTCGCCCTGCGCAACTGGTTTGCCGAGCGCTACGCCGCAGTGGCGGATCATGCCATCCGCGAACTTGGCATGCGGGTGGTGATCTGTGGAGGGCCGAGCGATATGGAGTACGCGCTTGCCGACGGCATCATGGCAAACCTGCAGGAGCCGGGGGTCATCAACCTGGTCGGCAAGGATACGATTCCGCGCTTTCTCGCCCTGCTGGAGCGGGCCGCGGTGCTGATCAGCCCGGATTCGGGTCCGGCACACATGGCGGCGATTACCGACACCCCGTGCATCGGTCTGTACGGCGTCAGCAATGCGCAACGCTGCGGACCCTACAAGAGCCTGCATCACACCGTCGATGCCTTCCCGATCGCCTGCGAGGAAATCCTGCACAAGCCGGCTGCGAGCTGCCGCTGGGGCACCCGCGTGGAAACGCCGGAAGCCATGCAGCTGGTTTCCGTGGATGCGGTCTGCAGCACCCTCGATCACCTGATCGCTCCGGACTGACCGCAGGCATGCCGATTTACCCCTACAAGATGAATCATCGGCTGAGTTACCCGCAGCTGTGGCGCAAGCAGTGGCAGCAATGGTGGGCTGATCGTGGCGCGGAGCAGCTGCCGCCGCTGCAGACCGCAATCGTGCCGGTGTTCGTGGTTGGCTGTGGTCACACCGGAACCACGCTGCTGGCGGCCAAGCTGGGCAACCATTCCCGGGTACACGCCATCGAGCGGGAGACTTCCGCATTCATCCCGGAGCAGGGGTTGCCGCGCGCCTACGCCCAGGCCCGGGAGTGGGTGCAGCAGGCGGAGGCGGCCGGAAAAACCCATCTGGTGGAAAAGACGCCCAAGCATGTGCATTGCAGCGACCGCATTCGCCGGGTCTTTCCGCAGGCCCGCTTCATCGTGATCACCCGGAACCCGCTGGACACGGTGGCCTCGCTTTACAAACGGCATGCCCGGTTGCAGCGTTCGGCCGAGCGCTGGGTGCTGGACAGTGCGCCGACCGCGCAGCTGATCGCGCACGCGGGGGCACTGCATGTTCGCTATGAGGATCTGACGATGCAGCCGGAGGCGGTGTTCGCGCGCATTTGCGAGTTTCTCGGTCTGCCCTGGGAGCCGACGATGATTGGCGCTGGCGACACCGTGTACGAGCACACCAGTGGCCACGAAAACATGCAGTTGCGACGCCAGCAAGTGCGCGAGGCCATTACCCCGCGCATTGGCACCTGGCGCCAATCCCTGCCGGCGGCTGCCGCCCGGGAGGTCGCAGACATCACCGCACGGACGGCGCAGGAGCTGGGTTACGACCCGGTAGCCGAATTGCTGGGCTGAGCATGCGCGGCCTGCGCAAGGGATTGCTGCGCGCCGAGCAGTTCTGGCGTCTGTACCGCTGGTGGCTGATGCCCTGGCGGTATCTGCGCTATCGGCGGTGGCGCAGCCGGCAGCGGCAGGATGTGCCGGCTGGGCGGCCCGTCGTCGTCTTCGATTTTTCCACGGCGCGGGTTGACGGGCCGCAGGGGCGCCGCTTTTACGCGCTGTACATCGCGTTCGTGCGGGCCGGCTATTTCCCGGTGTTCCGGGCCCGCTACCTGTTTCTGGTCAGCATCGGCGACAAGATCAAGCGCTTTTGCCTGCGCGAGGACTTTGCGGTCGTGCCCGGGCTCGATGCCGTCGGCGCGTCCTATGTGCATGTCAGCGACCGGGCGTTGCCGGTTGCCGGGCAGGGCGTGCAGCGGGTCGTGGTGGATTACCGCCATGACTACCCGCTGGATCGCGAAGGTTTCCCGTTCCCGTTTCCGATGTTCCCCGGCGTCTACGCCACGGGTGCGGATCGCGCGGTGGTGGGGTTGCGGGAGCAGCCGCGCCGCTGGCAGGTATTCTTCGGGGGCAGCTTTCGCGCCGAGCGTTACAGCATGTCGGCCATCTCCAGCGTGTATCACAAGCTGCCACGGGCCACGGCGCTGGCCCGGTTACAGGCGCAGCAGCCGCAGCACTGGGTGGAGCCGAAGCAGCAGTCTGCATGGGAACAGGCCGCGGCCGCCGAACAGCCGGGCGTGCTGGTCCTCAACACGCAGCATGTGCGGGTCGACAGTTCCCAGTGGCTGGGACTGATGGCGACCGCCCGGTTTTTCCTGGCGCTGCCGGGAGTGAGCTACCCCATGTCCCACAATCTGGTGGAAGCGCTGGCGGTGGGCACCATCCCGATCACCGAATACCCGGAGCTGTTTTTTCCGGCCCTGGAAGACGGCGTCAACTGTCTGGTGTACCGGGGGGAGGACGGATTCGTTCAGACGGTGAAGCGCGCGCTGAACATGCCGGAACCCGAACGCCAGCGGCTCGCCGCAGGGGCCAGTGCCTACTACGACAACTACCTGGAACCCCGCGCCGCGATCCGGCGACTGCTGGCCGAACCCGGCGACCCGATCATCCTGCGTCAGACGCCGTTCATACTCAGTGGCGGGCGCGATATCTGACTGCCGGCAAGGCTGTTAGTGGGCAGCCCGTCCGCTGGATTGCGTGGTCATCACGTGCATCAGCCGATCGGTATATGCGATGCCGATGGCCGAGAGGATGAAGATCACGTGGATGATGGTTTGCCACATCACGCCGGCTTCGGTGACCGCCGTGCAGGCCACGCCGGCGCTGACTGTCGAGCATTGCGGCAATGCACCCAGCGAGCCGGCTTCGATGAAGGTCTTGAGCAGGTGGATCGAGGAGATGCCGATGATCGCCATCGCCAGTTTGACCTTGAGCACCGAGGCATTGACGTGGGACAGCCACTCGGGCTGGTCCGGGTGCCCTTCCAGTCGCATGCGGGACACAAAGGTCTCGTAACCGCCGACGATAACCATGACCAGCAGATTGCTGATCATCACGACGTCGATCAGTGCCAGCACGATCAGCATAATCTCCTGTTCACCCAGGCTCAGTGAGCCGTGAATCAGGTGCCAGAGCTCCTTGACGAACAGGATGACATAGACCCCCTGGGCCACGATCAGGCCGAGGTACAGTGGCAGTTGGAGCCAGCGCGAGGAAAAGATCAGGGACGGTAATGGCTGCATGGGACTGGGGTCGGTCTGGGACATGATCGGCTCTCAATTCTGCGGCGGCGGATACTAGCAAGGTTGCAGCGGCTCAGGGCGCCGGTCGGGCTCCCGAGGAAGGCTGCAGGTGATCGAGGATGCGGGAAACGACGACCGGCAGGCCCGGAGGCACTGGCGGAACGGGTCTCTGATCCTGAAAATCGCGCCAAGTTTCACGGGCGGTGCGGCAAATTTCAGCCGCGTCGGTGCTGGCCGCGCGGACCCCGGGGTAGGCGGCCAGGCCCTGAACCCGGGTGCGCTGGTCGCTGGCGCCCAGCGCGATGCCGACGCTGGGCACCCCGAGAGCGAAGCTCTGGGAAAGCACGCTGCCGCCGCCGGTCACGGCCAGCCGGCTGGCGGCGAGGTGGTTGATGAATTCCTGCGGCGGCAGTGCATGCAATTGCTGCAGCTCGCCCGGCGTCGGCCCGGCGGGTACGCGGGCGTTGGGCCCGAGGACGAGCAGGGTGCGCGCGCCGGTTTCCCCGGCGAAGCGTGCAGCCGCGTCATGGAAAGCCGTCAGGGTCTGGCTGTCGCCGGTGCCGCCACCGCCGGGTACGAACAAGGCGAATCCTTGCGGGTACTGCGCCTGAATGGCAGCCACTGCGGCATCATCGGCGGGCAGAAAGATCGGGCCGGCGTGAACGATCTGCAGGCGGCGCCCGAACAGCGCCAGACGCAGCCGCTCGAACAGGCCGAGGCCGGGGGGCTGGGTTGCCGGGTCGCCGATCAGCAAGGCGAGATTGATCTTGCCGATGCGGGACAGCGTGAAGACCCGGCGCCGCGAAGCCGGGCGCGAC
>JBFHON010000103.1:0-9082 GCA_041593295.1 Oceanococcaceae bacterium
GACGCTGACGTTGAGCCGCGTCATGGGCCGCACGTCGGCCGCCAGCGTGCCGTCGCTCATCGCAATCAGCACATGCTGGTGACTGGCGGCCAGCCCGACATTGACCTGAATGACGGCCGGGTCCGCCGCGCGGGCCGCCGTGTCGGCAATCCGCAGCGCGGCAATCTTGTCCGCATCCGGCAGGCTGGTGATGGGGTCCGCACTGGAGTACAGCGCTGGCACCTCGCGCGCCTGCACCGGCAGCGCCCGGACCGCGCCCCCACTGCGCGCCAGCGCCACCGCCGTACCGGCAGCCTGCTGCAGTGCACGCGGCGTCAATTCCTCGGTATAGGCCAGCCCGGAGGTTTCGCCGGCGATACCCCGCAAACCGACGCCCTGCTCGATGGAGAAGCTGCCACTTTTCAGGATGCCGTCTTCCAGCGACCAGCCCTGATTGCGCTTGCTCTGGAAATACAGGTCGGCAGCATCCAGACCGGGCGCCAGCAACAGGTCCAGGCTGCGCTCCAGGTCCGACTCGCTCAGGCCTCCCGGCTCGAGGAGATTCTGGCGTGCGAGTTCAAGATGGTTCATCAATGGTGTATCCGTCAGTTCTGCGATGTTTATAGACAGGAAAACGCGTACGTAATTCCTGCAACTCGTCCATGTCCAGGCTTGCGGTGATGACCGCAGGCTCGTCCCCGGCCTGCGCAAGCACGCGCCCCCAGGGGTCGATGATCATGCTGTGGCCGAAGGTTTGGCGACCGCTGGCGTGGGTTCCGCACTGGTCGGCCGCCACCACGAAACACTGGTTTTCGATCGCCCGCGCCCGCAGCAGCACCTCCCAGTGCGCCGCTCCGGTGGTCCGGGTAAACGCTGCAGGCACGGTAAGCACCTGGGCCCCGCGATCAGCCAGAGCACGATAGTGCTCGGCGAAGCGCAAGTCATAGCAGATCGACAAGCCCCAGCGCACGCCGGCAGCCGTCGTCACCACCGGTGCATTGCTCCCCGGGGCGATGCTGCGCGACTCCCGGTAGCTTTCCCCGGCCGCGGCCTCCACATCGAACAGGTGGCGCTTGTCGTAGTGCCCCTGCACCCCGCCTTCCGGGTCGGTCACCCAGCAACGTGCGCGAACCCGCGGGTCGGCATCCGCCGCCTCCCGGCAATACAGGCTTCCGGCGACCAGCCCGAGGTGCCGTGCCCGGCCCCGCGCCAGTACCCGGTCGCGCCAGCTCCAGTCCGGCGCGGTATCTGCCGACTCCCACTTGTCGGTGTCCTTGCGCCCCATGCACAGCAGGTTCTCGGGCAACACCGCCATGCTGGCGCCTGCGGCCTCGGCCTGCTCCAGCGCAGCATCGAGCAAGGCCAGGTTTTCCTCGGCGTCGGGGGTGGATGACATCTGTACGGCAGCAACAATCAGCTTCATGGCATCGGCTCCACCTGGGGATTGTCCAGCGGCCCGCGAATGCGGTAACCAATCTGTCCGACCTGGTCCAGCGGCTTGTCGAGCAGTTCCTGCGCAAACAGCATGAACAGCCCCATGGCCGGGCCACCCAGCACGGTCGCTGCAGCCGTGAAGCCATGGGAAATGCCGGGCAGGATTCGTACCTCCTGGTCCTGATAGCGCGTGATCAGGTTCACGTCACCGCGGGCTTCCACGCGCACCGACGGCGTCGTGATCTTCAGGTTCTCGGTGTGCGCCACGCCCTGGCTGATCAAATAGCTGCCTTCGAGCGCATCGAAGCTCAGACCGGTATCGGTCACGTCGGAGAAATCCAGCAGGAAACGGCGCGGCAAGGCCGTCACGCTGAGCAGACCCAGCAACCGGCCGGCACCCGGCTCGACCGTCAACAGACGGCCATCTTCGAACAGGAACTGCACATCGCCATCCACCCGCAAGGCCGCGAGGTCGTCGGCACTGTGCCAGTTGATGGCCCCGGTGAAATCCACACCGGCAGCCTGCAATTGCCGGGCGTAACCAAACACCCGCAGCCAGGGCATGGCGTCCTGGTCCCGCAGCGTGAATTCCAGACGGTTGCGCGCGGGTGCATCCGGCGCGGGCACCGGCCGGGTTGCCTGCACGAACTCCGGCGCCGGCACCGCATCGTCCTCGGTAACTGCCGCTGCGGCTGCATAGTCCGCCTGGTAGCCGCCAAACTCGCCGCTGAGCTCCAGGGTCGGGCGTGCATCCGGCCCGACCCGCAGCGCCTCGATGCGGTAACCCGACGGGTTTGCCATCACGGCCAGGGAGAGCGGCCCGAGTTCCTCGCCATCCACCACGAAACGGGAAGCGCGAATATCCAGCGAAGGCAGACTTTCGGGCATGCGCAGGCCACCGCTGCTCTCACCCGGCGCGGCATCGACGCGCCCCAGACTCCAGGACAACCGCTCGAACTGCCCGGCAACGGCCAGCCCGCCGCTATCCTGCACGCTCACCAGCATCTGGCCCTGCAAGGTGTCGCTGCGGGTATTCACCAGCCAGCTTGATCCCGAGCGCAGCACCTGCAGATCCACGACCGGCCAGCTCTGCCCGGCGAACTGCGCTTCCGCCAGCGCCAGACTGACACCGCCGAACGCATCCCCCGACCCCGCGCTCTGCGCCTGCTCCGCCTCACGGCCGATTTCACCCACCAGATCCAGCCAGGGTTCGACCTGGATGGGCGGCAGCGACCCATCCACCCAGATGCCCTGGGCCGGTGGCAGGCTGACCTGGTCAGCACCGAAGCGCACCGCCATGCGCTGCCCGTCCTGTCCCAGCTGTCTGGCGTGCACCGCCAGCTGACGGCCCAGCGCTACCGTCAGCTCGGAGGCCTCGGGCAGGAAACGCAGCTCCATCCGCTGAGCCAGACCCTCGGGCTTGGCCAGCGGGGGTGGCAGGGCAATCGCGGCCTGGGCCAGGTCGGACCGAATGACCACCTCCACCGGCTCGCTGCCCCCGACCTGCGTCTCGATGGTCAGATCCGAGCGCCCGGAAACCCGCCGCTTGAGCCAGGCCGGAATGGGCCAGCTGTCGGGGATGTCATCAATGCGTGCGGTGGTGGTTGCGCGCAGCGTGGAACGCCCGGCATCCCGCGTCGCGCGGATCTCCAGCGGCCAGCCGTTCATGCTCGCCCGCAAGCGCTCCGACTCCAGACCTTCACTGTTGATACGCACCCGCCCCTCCGCATCGCGCAAGGGTGTGGGCCAGCCGCGAATATCCACCCGCACCTTGGCCAGATCCACCTCGGCATCCCAGCGGGTCTGGCCGCGCTCCTTCAGGTCCACGCCCAGGTCCAGCCTGCCGCTGACCGCCCCGCGAATACGCAGGGCCTTGTTCACCTCACGCAGATGAGAACCCACCGGGCTCTCGGCCAGCACCTGCAGGATATCCTCTGCCCGCCCGGCGACCCGGGCGTCGATCCGCAACGGCTCTGCGCTTTTCAGCCGCAACCGGGCATTCACATCGGTGGCATTCACGCGGCCCAGCTTCCCCTGCGGAATCTGCACGGCCAGCTGGTGATCGCGAATCTGCAATGCTGCCTGCTCGGCCTCGACATCGGCCCACCCCGGTGCGAAGCGGAAACGTACCTCGCTCAGCGCCAGATCAACCTCGGTTCGCCGGACCTTGCCGGCCTGCCCGTCCAGCCGCACCCGACCCTCGGAAAGCGCTCCGGCCTGCACCGCCCCGGACAACCAGGAGCGCAAAGACTCCGGCCAGAACAGGGGCAGCATGCCCTCGGCCCGGCGCACCTCGGGAGCCAGAAAACGCAGCTCCGCATGCCAGGCCTTGTCGGCCTCGCCGCTGATCCGCCCCACTCCATCCACACCGGCCAGCGCATAGGCCAGGTCAGGCACCTCGAATTGCAGGCCACCATCCCCCAGCGCCCAGTCCATGGTGCCGCCCAGTGTGTCGACCACCATCGGATCAACAAACAGTTCCGGCCAGTCAATCCGGACATTGCGCGCGTTCAGCATGGTGCGGCCACGACTGCCGGCGCTGCTGATTTCCCCATCGATACCGGCAATGGCGAATTCCGGCTCGCTGAGGTCGAAACCGACTCCCGACATCTGTGCCAGCAATGAGGGGCGGCCGTCCGGCAGCGGCCAGTCCAGGGTGATTTCGCTGAGCACACCCCGGGCCGCCGTCAGCTTGTTGCCTTCCGGCAACCAGGGCAGAACCAGCGGCCAGACGTCTTCTACCACCAGCCAGTCCGCCTGCACCCGCAGGTTGGAGGCCGGTGCAGGGCTGTACTCGACCCACAGATTCTGCTGCGGCCAGGACGAACCACCCGCGCGCACATCCAGCCGCTGCGAGTGCACACGCAGGCCATCGCTCCCCACATAGCCCTCGACCGGCCCCTTGAGCGCCAGAGCGCCCACCCCTCCAGCCGTACCGCCCGGTACCTGCTGCAGGTCCATGTGTGCGGCATAGGTCCATCGCTCGACCGGATGGGCCGGCTCGCGGGTGGCGTCACCGTAGAAGCGGTTCAGCGTCAATTCCCCGAGCCGGTCCAGACGCGTGTCCAGCGCGCGGTAGTTGTGCACGGCCACATTGCTGAGCGAGAAGCGCACCGAATCCGGTCGCCCCTGCCGCAATTCGATTTCCGCCTCGATCCGGGCATCATGCTGATCACGCAGGGTGCCCAGCACCACCTGCCGACCAAAACGCCGCAGCAGCTGCACCTGCTCGATTTGCAGCGGTGCCATCGCCACGGTGGCGTCGTCCAGCTCGAACTGCAACTCGGAGTCACGAATGCGGACCCGGCTCAGCGGCGCCAGCGCGTCAAAAGGACTGGCCGCGCCCTGCCCGTCACCGCGTTCCGGAAAGGACTGCAACCGCCAGCCGCTTTCGCGCCGGATCAAGGTCAGCAACAGGCCGTCCAGCGTCACCCGACGCACGATGAACTGGCCACGCACCAGGTCCCAGAGGCTGAAACCCACGCGCAGCATCGACGCCTGCAAGGGCTCGTCACCCACCCCCTGGATGCTCAGGTCATGCAGTTCGATGGCCGGCCCCATGCCTTCCCAGCCCAGTTCGAGAAAGCCGACATCCACCTGGGTGTGCAACTCGGCCTCGAGACGCTCGATCAGGGGCTCGCGGTATTCCGGCGCATGGTCCATGGCATAGCGGAACGCCCACGCTGCGATGCTGACGAGCAGAGCCAGCACGAGCAATGTGAGTACGAACGCCCGCAGGGGCGTCATCGGCTTCGAAAGCGGTACCAAGGTCTCTTAGAGCGGGACGACGTCGAATGATTCCGGCAGGTATTGCGATTCCGCCTGCAGCCGGATGGGGGTGTGCAGGAACTCCTGCATTTCGGCCAGTGCACCGGCCTGTTCTTCGCGCAAGCGCTCGATGACATCCGGGCTGGCCAGCACGCGGTATTCGCGGCTGTCGAACTGCCGCGCCGTGCGCCGCAGTTCACGAAAGATCTCGTACATCACCGTATCCGGGGTCTTGACCGTACCGCGGTGATTGCAGATGCGGCAGGGCTCACAGAGGATGCGTTCCAGGCTCTCGCGGGTACGCTTGCGGGTCATCTCGACCAGCCCCAGCGGCGAGATGGGTGAAATCGTGGTCTTGGCCCGGTCGCGCGCAACCGCCTTTTCCAGCGCCGCCAGCACCTGCTCGCGGTGGGTCGCCTCGCCCATGTCGATGAAGTCGATGATGATGATCCCGCCCAGGTTGCGCAGCCGCAACTGGTGCGCGATGGCATGCGCCGCTTCCAGGTTGGTCTTGAAGATGGTTTCTTCGAGGTTGCGGTAACCAAGATAGGCACCGGTGTTCACATCGATGGTGGTCATCGATTCGGTCTGGTCAAACACCAGGTGTCCACCCGACTTCAGCGAGACCCGGCGCTCCAGCGCGCGCTGCAACTCGTCTTCAACACCGTACAGGTCGAATATGGGGGTGTCGGCGTCGTACAGCTCCAGACGCTCGGCCACCCACGGCACATAGTCACGGGAGAAGGACTCGCACTCGGAATAGGCCCGCGCGTCATCGACGCGTATCCGCTCCACATTGTGCTCGACCAGGTCGCGGACCACCCGGGTCACGAGTGGCAGGTCGGAATGGATCAGCGTACCCGGCACCCCACTCGCGGCCTTGCGGCGAATGTCCGCCCAGCACTTGTGCAGGTAGGCCATGTCATTGGCCAGGTCCGTCGCCGCCGCGTTCTCCCCGGCGGTGCGCACGATGAACCCCCCGGTCTCTTCGGCTTCGGCGGCCAGCTTGCCGACCACGTCCTTGAGCCGTTCGCGCTCGACCTCGTCCTCGATCCGGGTCGATATCCCGACATGATCCGAATGCGGCAGATGCACCAGGTAGCGGGACGGAATCGTGATCTGCCCGGTCAGCCGCGCCCCCTTGCTCCCCAGTGGCTCCTTGATGACCTGAACCAGAATGGAGTCACCGTTGTGCAGGACGCTGGCGATGTCGGTATCGGCGTCATCCCCGCGGGCCATATCGCCGACGTGCAGAAAGGCCGTGCGCTCCAGACCGATGTTGACAAAGGCGGCCTGCATGCCCGGCACCACGCGCTCGACACGCCCCTTGTAGATATTGCCCAGAATGCTGCCACGGTGACCGCGCTGGATGTGGACATCCTGCAGCACCCCCTGCTCGACCGAAGCGACGCGCGTTTCGTAAGGTGTGACGTTGACGAGAATCTCGTTACTCATGGCACTTCAGGCCCACAGCCGAACCGACGCAATAATTGCTCAGTTTGACAGAGTGGGAGCCCCATGACTCCCGTGTAGCTTCCGGACAGGTGCTCGACAAAGCGTGCAGCACCACCCTGAATCCCGTAGGCACCGGCCTTGTCGCGACATTCACCGCTGGCGACGTAGCGGTCGATGTCGGTTTCATCCAGTTCCCGGAACTGCACCGCGGAAACCTGCACGAAGGCTTCTTCCCGTTTGCCGGCACATACGGCCACTGCCGTCATCACTTCGTGGGTGCTGCCGGAAAGTGCCCGCAGCATCGCGACCGCGTCGGCATCATCTAACGGCTTGCCGAGAATGCGTGCCCCCAGGACCACGATGGTATCCGCCGCCAGCACCACGGCCTGCGGGTGTGACTGCGCCACGGTGCGCGCTTTCTCGCGCGCCAGCCGCTCGACATGGCTGCGCGCCGTTTCATCGGCTCCGGGGGTTTCGTCGATGTGGGCGGGGTGGACCGCGAAGCGATAGCCCAGGCCGCCTAGCAGTTCGCTGCGACGCGGAGAAGCCGAGGCCAGAATCAGTTCACTGTGCACGGTCAGTCCCGGTGATAAGGGTGGTTGGCAATGATCGCGCTGGCCCGGTACAGCTGTTCCATCAGCACCACCCGCGCCAGCGCGTGCGGCAGGGTCAGCGGCGACAGGCTCACCAGTTCGGTCGCCTGCTCGCGCAGGTCATCATCGTGACCATCCGGGCCACCAATCAGCACGCAGACATCGGTGTAGGTTTCATCCCAGAACTGCACCCTGCGGGCAAAGCCCCGGCTGTCATGACCCCGGCCCTTTTCATCCAGCAGGATCAGTGTCTCGCGCCCCAGCGCCCTGCGCACCAGATCGGAGTCGGCCTTTTTCCAGTGCTCCGGCGGCGGGTTGCCGGCCCGGCGCGTCGGCGCCATCAGCCGGGTCTCGGTTTTCCAGTGCGCTGGCAATCGCTTGCTGTAGTCCGCACAGGCGGTGTCCACCCATTTCGGACCGGCACTGGCCAGCGCCCAGACTTTCAGGCGCACCGGACTAGGGGGCGGGATGTTCCCCGGAGTCGTCCGCGGCATCCGTCTCCGCGTCGTTCATCCAGAGCTTTTCAAGTTGGTAGAACGCGCGTGTCTGCGCCTGCATGATGTGGACGACCACTCCGCCCAGATCCACCAGCACCCACTCGGCCTCGTCCAGCCCCTCGATACCGGATGGCTGGTGCCCGGCCTTCTTGGCACTCATCACCACGCTGTCGGCGATCGACTTCACGTGCCGGTTCGAGGTCCCGGTGACGATCAGCATGTAATCGGTCAGCGGCGTTAACGCACGAACATCCAGGAAGCGCACGTCACGCCCCTTGAGTTCATCAATTGCATGGACGGCAATGGCCAGCTCTGGCACAGCGTCGTCAGGCAGCTCTACGGAGCTTACGGAATCAACCACGGATATGTCCCTCGCCCAAGACGATGTATTTCTGGCTGGTCAGCCCCTGCAGGCCGACCGGGCCGCGGGCATGAAATTTGTCGGTACTGATGCCAATCTCGGCCCCCAGGCCGTATTCGAAGCCATCGGCAAAACGCGTGCTGGCGTTCACCATGACAGAGCTGGAATCCACTTCGCGCAGGAAGCGCATTGCGGACGGATGATCGCGGGTCACAATCGATTCGGTGTGACCACTGCTGTGGGCGCGGATATG
The DNA here is from genome assembly GCA_041593295.1 of Oceanococcaceae bacterium. Classification (GTDB taxonomy): domain Bacteria; phylum Pseudomonadota; class Gammaproteobacteria; order Nevskiales; family Oceanococcaceae; genus MS8. The sequence goes on from JBFHON010000103.1 coordinate 8,341, forward strand.
CGCCAGGGCCGCGTCGAAGTCGGGCACGGCGCGCACCGACAATACCGGGGCCAGATACTCGGTGTCCCAGTCCGCATCGGTAGCGGGAACGATGCTGGCATCCAGCGCCACACAATCCGGGCAGCCACGCAACTCCACGCCTTTGGCGCGCATGCCGGCCGCCACGGCGGGCAGCAGTTCGGTCAGCCGCGATGTGGCGATCAGCAGCGTTTCCATGGTGTTGCAGGTGCCAAAACGCTGGGTCTTGGCGTTGACGGCAATGGCGACGGCCTGCTCGGCATCGGCGGCATCATGCAGGTAGACATGGCAGATGCCGTCCAGGTGCTTGATGACCGGCACCCGGGCGCTCTCGGCAACGGCAGCAACCAGCCCCTTGCCGCCCCGGGGCACAACCACGTCCACATGGTCGGGCATGGCCACCAGGATGGGCACCGCAGCCCGATCGGCAAAGTCCAGCACCTGCACCGCATCGGCGGGCAAACCCGCGTCTTGCAGCGCGGCGCTGATGCAGCGGGCGATGGCCTGATTCGAGTGCAGGGCTTCGCGCCCCCCCCGCAGGATGCTGGCGTTGCCGGACTTCAGGCACAGCGCCGCAGCGTCGGCGGTCACATTGGGCCGCGATTCGTAAATGATCGCAACAACCCCAAGCGGCACCCGCATCTGGCCGACCTGAATGCCGCTGGGCATGGTCCGCAGGTTGTCGATGGCACCGATCGGGTCCGGCAGGGCGGCGATCTGTCGC
>JBFHON010000104.1:0-9036 GCA_041593295.1 Oceanococcaceae bacterium
CACCCCGTCCGCCATCAGCCATGCCCTGCGGCGACTGCGGGACGCGCTGGGTGATCCGCTGTTTGTTCGTGATGGCCGGCGACTGGCCGTCACGCCCATTGCCGCCCGTCTGGCACCGCAGGTGGAGCGGCATCTGGAGCAACTGCAGGAGTTGCTGCTGCCGCGGGATGATTTCGACCCTGCCACCAGCGAACGCAATTTCGTGCTCGGTCTGCGCGAGTCCCTGGAGCCGCTGATTCTTCCCGGCTTGCTGCGCGGGCTGCAGGCGGAGGCGCCCTCCGTCAGCCTGGGCAGCGTGCGCATCGCGCGGGATCAGGCGCAGCGTGCTCTGCAGGAAGGGGAGCTGGATGTGGTGCTGGATGTGGCCTGGGGCCACCATGAGCGCATTCAGCGGGTGCATGTGCGCCGTGAGCCGCTGTGCATCGCGATGCGGGCCGGCCACCCGCTGCGCCACGGCATGCGGCTGGAGGACTACCTGCAGGCGGAGCATGTGCAGGTTTCCGGGCGCGAGCACGGGCCGGCGCTGGAAGATGTGGCGTTGGAGCGGCTCGGTAGTCCCGGGCGGCAAGTGCGCCTGCGCTGCCAGAACTATCACGCTGCATGCGCAGTCGTTGCGCAAAGTGATGCGCTGCTCACCCTGCCGCGGCAACTGGCTGAGATCATCAGCGAGCCGTTGGGAAACCTCACGCGCTCCGTTCCCTTCGCGGTTCCGGCGATGAATCTGCACCTGTACTGGCATGAACGCACGCAGGCTGATCCGGGCATGGCGTGGCTGCGTCAGCACATCATGCGGTCAAACCGTTAGAATGGGCGGGTCGCGCCGGTCCTCTCGCGACGAGCCCCCGCAAACCCCGCCAGGTCCGGAAGGAAGCAACGGTAGCGACGGGTTCGGGTGCCGGGATGTGGCTGGCGCGGCTTTTCACAGGCTGTCATGTGAAGTCGGCATACTGCGCCCATGACTGAGTCCTTGTTGCTGGCAAGTGCCACCGAACTTGCAGCCCGCATCCGGCGCGGCGAAATCACCTCCGAAGACGTTGTTCAGGCCCATGTCGATCATGCGATGAGGGTCAATGGCATGCTCAATGCCATCGTCAACCCGCGTTTCGATGATGCTCTGGAGCAGGCGCGGCAATGCGATCTTCAAAAGCCGTCCGCGAATACCGCCCCCTTTCATGGTGTTCCCTGCACGATCAAGGAGAACTTCGCCTTTGCCGGTATGCCACAGGCATCCGGGCTGGTGTCCCGCAAGCATCTTCGCAGCGGAGTGGACGCACCGACGGTCGCGCGCATCAAGGCGGCGGGCGCCATTCCACTGGGGACAACGAACACCTCCGAACTGTGCATGTGGATGGAGTCCAACAATCGCGTGTACGGCCGCAGCAACAACCCCTACAACCCGGCTCACATCGTTGGTGGCAGCTCCGGTGGAGAAGGGGCGATTATCGGCAGCGGGGCCTCTCCCTTCGGCCTGGGCGCGGATGTGGGCGGGTCAATCCGGATGCCGGCGTTCTTCAATGGGGTCTTCGGGCACAAGCCCAGTCCCGGCGTGGTGCCGAATGCCGGGCAGGTACCCATGCCCGAGGGTGACATCGACCGCTACTGCGTGACCGGGCCGCTGGCACGCCGAGCGGAGGACCTCTACCCGTTGTTGCAGATGCTCGCCGGTGAAGCGGGCGACAAACTCCCCAACCCGGCAGATGTCGATGTGGGGAAATTGCGGTTGTTTTCCATCTCCGGTAACGGCCGTCAGCGGGTGCACCCGGAGCTGCGTCGGGCCCAGGACCAGGCCTTTCAGGCGCTGGCTCCGGCCTTCGTTTCGGCGCACCGCACCCGGCTGCCCGGTTTGCGCTATTCCTTCGAGGTGTGGTCGGCACGGATGAAGGCCGCGGGCGGCGAGCCCTTTGCCGAGCAACTCGCCAACGGACAGCCGCTATCACTGCTGGCCGAGTTCGGGAAGTGGTCCCTGCGCGCCAGTGACCACACCTTGCCGGCGCTGGCGCTGGCGGCCCTGGAGAAGCTGCCCATGCCCCATGGGCGCAACCTGCAACGGGCGCAGGCCCTGCAGGACGCCATGGATGACCTGCTCGGGGATGACGGAGTCCTGCTCTATCCCAGCTACTCGACACCCGCCCCACGGCATTATCAGCCGCTGCTGCTCACCTTCCACTGGAGTTATTGCGGTGTCCTGAATGTGCTGGAAATGCCGGCCACCCAGGTCCCTCTGGGGCTGTCTTCCCGTGGTCTGCCCCTGGGTGTGCAGGTGGTTGCGCGCAAAGGCAATGATCACCTCTGCCTCGCGGTGGCGAAGATGCTTGAGGACCAGTTTGGTGGCTGGCAACCGCCGTGGAAATCCGCGTGAAATAGCGCTTGCTGCGGAGCACTCTGCAGGTTAGATTGCCGGCTCCTGATAACAACTGTATTTGGGGGAAGACAATGAAAAGTGCGCAGCGCGCAATCGTGGTCGCGACAGCGGCCAGCATGGCTATGCTGGTGGCCTGTAGTGACGACAAGACGTCGAAAATCGATCCAGAGACGGATCCCGATCTGCTTTCTGCAGCATTGGAAAAGGTTCAGTTTGCCGGTCAGGATGCCGAGCGCAAGGAGGGTGAGCTGCCGGCCGCCAGCAACGATGCTGCGGCACCAAGCATCCTGCTCAACGAAAAGCTGGTTCCTGCCTCGCAGGGTGACCGGGTCACTTTCCCGTTCAGTGTGAACTCGGATTCCGCTCTGTCGAGCCTGTTTGCAAAGATCGTGGGTGCGCCCGATTTCTTCGCGGTGAACCTGGAGGGCAGTACCAAGTTGTCCCGGGGTTTCAGCTTCGGCTTCGGCCTGCCACGCAACCTGAAAGAGGGGACGGCCTGCATCGACCTGGCGGCCGCGGATGAAAGCGGCCTGGTCGGGCGGAGTGCAGAGCCGGTGTGCGTCGAAATCACCTCGCCCACGGCAACCCCGACGCCGGCCCCGACTGCGGCGCCAAGCCCATCAGTGACGCCCACCAGCGTGCCAACGGCTGCGCCTACGGCGGCACCAACCGCAGCACCAACCGCAGCACCCACTGGTGGAGCCACTCCGGCTCCGACGGCAACGCCGGCGCCGACTGCAGCTCCGACACCCACCTCGACACCGGTTGCCGGAGGAGCTGCGGAGTGTTTCAACCCGGATCTGTTTGTCGAAGGCACCCGCATTGTTCAGACCTACAAGGCTGTCAGTAGTGAGGGCACAGTGGATTTCACGGATGACCGTACCATCGGCGGGGCTACAACTTTTGATGGTCGTAGCGCTCAGGAGACCACCGGAGTTACGACGTCGACAGATTCCGCGTCGGGGCAGACATCGACAACCAACACCAGCACTTACACGCAGCTGAACGCTGCGGTGCCCCAGATCACGACCATTGGTGTCAACACCGAAACTGTCGTCAGCGGATTTACTTCGTCAACGACGATTCGCAACAACCCGGGTTCGGTGTTTTCCTACGGAAGTGCCGCCGGTCAGCCAGTCACCAACACCTATACGCAGAACCTGGATTCCACGACGGCGGGTTTCAGTTTCAGCTCCGAGTCGCAGGTAACCGAGACGCGGACCTATGTGGGGCGTTCGACAGCTGCGGTTCCTGCGGGCTCTTTTACCACCTGCGTCTTTGACGAGAGTGTTGAGTTCACTACTGACGGCCAGACAACACGCTCCGAAACCCGGTTGGAGTTTGATCTGAGCAGTGGGATTCTCGTGCGTCTGGTGTCCGGGGATACAACAACCGAGTTGCAGTCCGCAACCATCAATGGCACGCCGGTGCGTTAGCCTGCGGCCAGCAAAAAAGCCCCGCGATGCGGGGCTTTTTTCTGTCTGCGCTGCTCAGGCTGCCTTGGCCTGGTCGGTGTGAGGGACGAAGTCCGGTTTGTCGCGTACCGCACAGTCCGGGCAACTGAAGTCATCGGGAATGTCGGCCCAGCGGGTGCCGGCTGGGAAGCCGAACTCCGGCTCGCCCAGTGCTTCGCGGTAGACATGGCCGCAGTCCGGGCACTGCCAGTCGCTGGCACTGTCGGGGGCGGGCCGCCGCACATCGTGAAGGCGCTGGCTGCCGCGGTGCTCATCGTAACTGGCCCCGGCCTGTGTCCAGCGGCGGATCAGCTTGTCGCGTGCCGCTTCGTACATGTTCACGCGGGTGAGGTCGCCTTCATAGTGGGCAACCACCTTGCGGTCCATGACCCGGAACCACAGTGGCGGGAAATAGGCCAGCAGGATCATCGAGGCATAACCGCTGGGAAGCTGCGGGCTCTGCTCGAAATGGCGCAAAGCCTGATAGCGGCGGGTGGGGTGCGCGTGGTGATCCGAGTGGCGCTGCAACTGGTACAGGAACAGGTTGGTGACCGTGTGATTGCTGTTCCAGGAGTGCTCGGGCTGGCAGCGCTCGTAGCGGCCGGAATCGAGCTTGCGGCGTTTGAGTCCATAGTGCTCCAGGTAGTTGACCACTTCCAGCAGCGAGGCACCGTAAAGGGCCTGGACGATCAGGAAGGGCAGGACGACCGGACCAAATGCCAATGTCAGCGCGCCGAACATCACCACGGTGATGGCGAAAGCCTGCAGGTTTTCATTTTCGATGGACCACACGCTTTTGCCGAGCCGGTCGAGGCGTGACTTTTCCAGGTTCCAGGCGCTGCGCAAGCTGCCGATCGCGGTGCGCGGCAGGAATGCCCAGAAGGATTCGCCCATGCGGGAACTGGCCGGGTCCTCCGGTGTGGCGACATTCTTGTGATGCCCCCGGTTGTGCTCCACGAAGAAGTGCCCGTACATCACCGGGGCCAGCGCAAACTTGGCCAGCCAGCGTTCGAGGTTGTTGGTCTTGTGGCCGAGTTCGTGGGCAGTGTTGATACCGATGCCGTTGATCGCGCCGCAGGTGAATACCAGGCCCGCGATATCAATGGCGGCCAGTTCCTGCGTCGCCACCATCCAGGCGCCCAGGATGGTCAATGCATACTGGGCCGGGATGTAAGCGTAGACAATCGAGCGATAGTAGCGGTCTTCTTCCAGCTGGCTGGTTGCGGATTCCGGCGGGTTGGACGTGTCGGTGCCGACAATCAGGTCGAACAGCGGTATGACCCCGTAGAGCAGTATCGGGCCGCCCCAGAGAAAGGCCGCATGCCCGGTCAGAAAGTAGAGGCCGATGGCGGCCAGCCCGAGCCAGGGCAGTGCAGGGCTGAGCAACCAGGCCCAGCGTTTGCTGTCCGTCCAGGGCAAGTTCAAAGTGGCGGTGGTCATCGAAGTGGGCCTGTCAGTCAAGTGATGGTGACATCATGCAATGGTACGGTTCCTTCGGTATAGGTGTAAATGAACAGAAAAGTTTAGTTATAGTCCACATATGGACGTACTCGACATGTTGCTGGCCGATATGCACCTGCGCGGTGCATCCATCGCGGATATCGCTCTGCCCACGGACACGCAGCTGGAAATCGCCGCTGCCCCCAGCGCGATGTTTCATCTGCTGTTGCAGGCGCCGGCCCCCGTGCCCGTGAGCTGTGGTGACCAGACCCTGATGATCGAGCCCGGCGATGTCCTGGTGTTTCCATCCGGAAGCGCGCATGTGATCGCGCGCGGAAGCCAGATCGAATCCCTCAGCTTCGGTGATGAATGGCAACGACCGATCACACGCGGGGATGGGCACGCCGACAAAACCATCAAACTGATGAGCGCACGCGCGCACTTTGACGAGGAACTGGCGCGGCCCTTCATGACCGCGTTGCCCGTGGTGTTCCGGGTTCCTGGTGAAAAGGGCTTTCTTCCGCCCTGGATCGCAATTGGGGTGCAGTTCATCCGCGAGGCGTTGCAATCCAGTCTGCCGGCGCATCAGGCAATCATCAATCGAGTTGCGGAGATTCTGCTGATCGAGTGCCTGCGGCGCTATGTCGCGCGCATACCTGCCGATTCCCAGTCCTGGCTGCGGGCGCTGCGTGACCCGGCCATCAGCCGGGCGCTGGCCGCTTTGCACCGTACACCCGCACACCCGTGGACTGTCGAACTGCTGGCCCGCGAGGCCAATCTTTCACGTTCGGCCTTTGCGCAACGGTTTGCCCAGTGCATGGACCAGACGCCCATGGCCTATCTGACCGGGCTGCGCTTGCGCAAGGCGGCCTGGCAACTGCGGCATACGGCGCAGCCCGTCGCCCGCATCGCCGAGGAGGCCGGGTACAGCAGCAGCTCTGCATTCACCCAGGCCTTCGAGCGCTCCAAGGGTTGCAGCCCGCGCGCCTACCGCGATGCGGCGTCGATGCTGCCCAGCTGAGCAGGCCGGTCGACAAGCCCACAGTGCAGGGTTAACCTTGCGCCCGATTTTCCCATGCCTCCGTAGCTCAGCTGGATAGAGCGTCCCCCTCCTAAGGGGAAGGTCGCAGGTTCGACTCCTGCCGGGGGCACCATATCGCCGCACAAAAATACCTGGAAAACTTCGCTTGAAGTACCGTGCTGAAATAGATGGGCTTCGTGCCCTGGCAATACTGCCGGTAGTTCTTTTTCACGCAGGTATTCCCGGCTTTTCAGGGGGGTTCATCGGCGTTGATGTCTTTTTCGTTGTCAGCGGTTATCTGATCACAGGAATTCTGCGTAGCGAAAAGGTACTTTCAGGCGGACAACTCTTGCGCTTTTACGAGCGACGGGTGCGCCGTCTTTTGCCGGCACTGTATCTGACCATGCTGGCATCAGTCCCTATGGCATGGTGGCTATTGCTTCCGCGTGACTTGGTTGACTACTCGCAAAGCCTGCTAGCGGTTTTGGGGTTCGGGTCAAATATCCTGTTTTGGCTGGAAAGCGGGTATTTCGACAATGCCACCGAGCTCAAGCCGCTTCTTCATACCTGGAGTCTGGCGGTAGAAGAGCAGTTCTATCTGCTCTACCCGCTATTCATAATCTGGGCATCCAGGTGGACACAACGCCATTTGCTGGTGTTGCTCGGTGTGGGTGCCATTGCCGGCTGCATTTTCGCTCAGTGGGCGGGAGTGAAGCACCCACAGGCTGCGTTCTACCTTCTTCCTGCGCGAAGTTGGGAGTTGCTGGCTGGGGCATGGCTTGCTGTCTACGTGGAACGTTTCGGGTTGCCGAGAGTCGCAAGCGCCGCGCAATTATTCGCGGGGCTGTTCGGGCTGGGCATGGTTCTTGTCCCAGTGGGCCTTTTCGATGCAACGACGGTGGTCCCGGGGTTTGCGCTGGCGGTTCCAGTTGGCGGAACCGCACTGCTTATCTTGTTTGCGCACCGTTCAACCCTCATTGGCCGATTGTTGCGATCCTGGATACTGGTTGCTGTTGGGCTGATGAGCTATAGCCTCTACTTGTGGCATCAACCCATTCTGGCGTTTTACAACTACACGCATCCCGATGAGCCGACAGTAGTTGAGCGCGTTGTCCTGTTGACCCTGTGTGTCTCGCTTGCATACGTGAGCTGGCGTTGGGTTGAGCAGCCATTTCGGCATTCATCCATGGTTTCGCTGCGCGCAACAGCCGGGGTGTTGCTGGGAACTGCAGTGCTGCTGGGTTCATTGGGGCTGGCGGGCTGGAAAAGCGAAGGTTCACCAGAACGCTTTTCGGGGGCTTTCAAAGAAGCACTCGCCAGTATCGAGACCAGCCCTCGGAGGGAGGATTGTCATTCCAGTGACGTTTCTTACCTGGCGCCGGCCGATGCGTGTTCCTTTAACGAGTCGCCGACACGATGGGCTGTGCTTGGTGACAGCCATGCAGTGGAACTAACTTATGCCCTGGCGCAGCAGCTAGAGGGCATGGGCGCTGGGGTGCGCCAGTTTTCCTTCAGCAATTGCTTGCCGGGTTCTCGTGGGGTTTCGGCTGGCAGTGCTTGTGAGCGCTGGTTTGAGGACGCGCTGGATCAGGTTTCATCAACATCCGCTATCGAAAATGTTGTTCTTGCCTTTCGCCTGAACTTTCATCTTTATGGCGAGCACCTGGATGATTATCCAAGCCTCGTAGACGAGTTCGATGCGGTGTACCGGGATGAATTGTGGACTGGACTCGCCGAAATCGTAAGCGCGTTCCAGGCTCATGGAAAAGAGGTCTATCTGGTGCTGCAAGCACCCGAGCTTCCTGCACATGTGCAACGGGTTCTGGGGGGCGCGCGCTTCCAGCAAGCGGACATCGATGTTCGCGGGGTTTCGCGGGACTGGTGGCTCCAACGCAATGCCTATGTCGAACAGGCCCTCTCTCGAATGCCCTCAAGCACCCATGTCATCGATCCGGCGGATTCCTACTGTGATGATCGATGGTGTTACGCGGTGCGTAACAATCGTGTGCTGTATTTTGACGCTGATCATCCGAGCGTTGCCGGTGCGGAGTTCATCGCGGCGAGCATACTCGAGGCTGCAAAGCGCAGGCGAAAGTCTGGTGAGGGCCAAACAGACTGAGTAGCTATGCCCGACGCTATGCCAGCCAATCCAGCACCTGTGGCCAGATGGCCGCGGGGGCCTTGCGGCCGCTGACGATGCTCATGTGACCGCCCGGAACTTCCAGCAGCTGGCAACGGGCATTCGGCATCAGTTCGACCAGGCGCTTGCTGGCCTTCGGGGTAATGATCGGGTCGTTGTCGCCAACCACGAGCAGGACCTTGCAACGAATGTTGTCCAGCGTGGCCTCGCACCGGGCGAGCGGCAGGCGACCGCGGGCGAGGACGTTTTCAGTGATCAGGAACTGCAGTACATCGCGCATGAAACCGCCGGGGTAGCTCACCATGTCATCCAGGAAGGCGGCATTGGTGGCGTGCGAACTGACAAATTCGCGGTCATCCAGGCGTCGTGCCAGGTCCAGATAGCCTCGCAGGGTGCCGCCGGGGCTCATCAGCTTGAAACCCAGGCTGTTGGCCCAGCCCGGGACATGCCACAGTGCCTGCCCGGAGCGGTCAATGCTCCAGCCGGTCAGCCGGTGAATGCGCTTGAACTGGCGGGATATCAGGCGGTTCTGTGCGGCATTCGGTCCGGGGGCGTGGTAATCACAGGGTGGACCCAGCAGCACCAGGCGATCGATGTCCGGGTCGCCGAGGGCGGTATA
>JBFHON010000105.1:0-8970 GCA_041593295.1 Oceanococcaceae bacterium
ACAGCAGCGGACCAAAGTTCACAGATCTCCCCCCCATGGTGCCCGCCCCACGTACAACGTACGCGTAAAAAGCCAGCCCCACTTCCTTGCTCGTGACGTCGTTATAGCGGCGTGCGCACCCGGTTGTAAACCTGTTCGTTGCAGGCTCGAGGCCGCAACAAAGCCATGGTGGAGGGCTCACCGGCGACTCGATGCCAGGATTCACGGCGCGGACTTGACGTTTTTTTCGTTCCATACATACTAGTCGGTATGTTCACGCTCCAACGATCGACATGAGCACCGCACGCAGCGAAGCTGCCGACCAGACCCGCGCCCGTTTGCTGGAGGCGGCATTTCACGAGATTCACCGTAACGGGTTTCGCGCCGCGAGCCTGGACGCCATCCTGCGTGAAACCGGCGTCACCAAGGGGGCGCTGTACTACCACTTCAAGAACAAGGCCGAGCTGGGCTATGCGGTGGTGGAAGAGATCATTCGTCCCTTCGTGCACGAGAACTGGGAGCCGATCCTGGACGCGGAGAACGTGATCGACGGGGCCATCGAGATCCTGCACAAGCGCATCGAAGAGCGCAGCGAAATGGCGCTGACCCTGGGTTGCCCCTTCAACAACCTGGTGCAGGAAATGAGCCCGGTGGACGAAGGTTTCCGCGAACGTCTGCACACGCTGCTGGAGGAATGGCGTGCCGGGGTGGCCGAGGGCATCCGCCAGGGCCAGGCCCGGGGGCATGTGCGCAAGGACGTTGCTCCTCAGGAAACGGCGGATTTCATCATTTCTGCCATCGAGGGCTGCATCGGCATGGCCAAGGGCGCCGGTTGCAACACCTTTTACCAGGGCGGCATGCGCGGCCTTGAGCAATATCTGAATCAGCTGCGGGCCCACCCCGCCGGGTAAGAACAACCATGTCACAAACACTGAATCGCTTTCTTGAGGCCTATGCCAATACGGTCATCCGCTGGCGCTGGCTGGTGCTGCTGGCCAGTCTGGCGGCAATTGCGGCCATGGGCTACGGCGCGCAGTTCCTGACCTTTTCCACCGATTACCGGGTGTTTTTCGGCAAGGAAAACCCGCAGCTGCTCGCCTTTGACCGGGTACAGAACATCTACAACAAGAACGACAGCGTTCTGTATGTGGTGGAGCCGCCGGAGGGCAATGCCTACAACCCGACGACGATGTCGCTGGTCGAGGAACTGACCGAAAAGGCCTGGACGCTGCCGTTTACCCGTCGGGTCGATTCGATCAGCAATTACCAGCATACCGAAGCCGAAGGCGATGACCTGAAGGTGGATGACTTGATTCGCGGGGCGGCGGACATGGGTGCCGCGGCTCTCGAACAGCGCCGGCAGATTGCCGGCAGCGAGCCGCTGCTGCTGAACCGCCTGACTTCCGCCAGCGGGCATGTGGTGGCCGTCAACGTCATTTCCGAGTTTCCCGAACGGGACATCAGCGAGCTGCCAATAACCGTCACCGCCGCCCGCGAACTGCGGGACGAGCTGCTCGCCAAGTACCCCGGTCACAGGATCTACATGACCGGCTCGAACATGATGAGCAACGCCTTCACCGAGGCCAGTCAGGCAGATATACAGACGCTGTATCCGCTGATGTACCTGACGCTGATCGTGATCATGGGCCTGCTGCTGCGCTCCATCGCCGGCGTCTTCTCCAGCCTTGTTGTCATCGTGCTGTCCGCTGCCGGTGCGATGGGCCTGGCAGGCTGGCTGGGCATCGGGCTGACCAGCCCCTCGGTGGCCGCGCCGGTGATCATCACGACCCTGGCTATCGCCGATTCGGTGCACATACTGGTGACCTACTTCGCCGAGCGGCGGCAGGGCCACGACAAGGTGCCGGCAATGGTCGATGCGCTGAAGATCAACTTCATGCCGGTGCTGCTGACCTCCGTCACCACGGCGCTGGGCTTCCTGACGATCAACTTCACCGACTCGCCGCCGCTGCAGGACCTGGGCAACATCACCGCAATGGGTGTGCTGATCGCCTGGATGGTGTCGGTAACCTCGTTGCCGGCCCTGATGATGATCCTCCCGCATGGCGTCCCCAAGGCCAAGAAGGACCGGCTGGCCGGTGCGATGGAAGCCTTCGGCCACTTCACCCTGCGCCAGCGCAAGCCGCTGCTGGTGATCACCTCGCTGGTGTCGCTGGGCATCCTGGCGCTGCTCCCGCTCAACGAGACCAACGACCTCTTCGCCCACTACTTCGACGAGCGTATCGAGTTCCGCACCGACACCGACTATGTGGTCGACAACATCTCCGGCCTGTACACCTTCGAGTTCGACCTGCAGGCCGAGAACGGCGTGTCCGATCCGGCTTACCTGGCCAAGCTGGATGCGTTCAAGAACTGGTGGATGGAACACCCGAAGACCATGCATGTCGCTTCGGTTTCCGACATCTTCAAGCGCCTTAACAAGAACATGCACGGGGACGACCCGCAGTGGTACAAGCTGCCGGATGACCGCGAACTGGCCGCCCAGTACCTGCTGCTCTACGAGTTCAGCCTGCCGTTCGGCCTGGACCTGGCCAACACCATCAACCTGGACAAGGATGGCTCGCGTTTCTTCGTCGTCACGGAGCACCTGACCAGCAAGGAAACCCGCGAGCTGTCGGCCGAAGCACTGGCCTGGCTGGAGGCCAACGCGCCGGAAATGGCCTCGCTGGGCGTGTCCCCGGCCGTGATGTTTGCCTTCATCGCCAAACGCAACATCACCGCCATGATGTGGTCGATCCCCATCGCCCTGGCCGTCATTTCCCTGCTGCTGATCTTCGCCCTGCGCAGCTTCAAGTTCGGCATGCTCAGCCTGATCCCGAACCTGCTGCCTCTGGGCATGGCCTTCGGCCTGTGGGGCATTTATGACGGCACCATCAATTTCACGATGAGCATCTGCCTGGGCATGGTGATGGGCATCATCGTCGATGACACCATCCACTTTTTTGCCAAGTACCTGCGGGCCCGCCGCGAACTGGGGCTGTCGCCGGAACAGGCCATTCCCTTCGCCTTCCGCACGGTTGGCACGGCCCTGCTGGTCACCTCCATCATCCTGGTCTGCGGCTTCCTGATTCTGGCCGCCAGTGCCTTCACGCCGAACGAAGGCATGAGCAAGCTCACCGCCATCGCCATCGCCACGGCGCTGATCGCCGACTTCTGCCTGCTGCCGCCGCTGATCCTGCTGGTCGAAGGCCGCTTCACCAAGCCCGCCCCGGTTTCCGACATTTCCGACACTTCCGACATGGAGACATCTCATGCACCTGCGTAACACCCTGCTCGCCGTGGCGATTGCCTTGCCGATCGCCACCCCCGTCTGGTCCCAGACTCCCGAAGAACGCGGTCTGGAAATCGCCGAGGAAGGCGAGCGCCGCGATGCCGGCTGGGGCGACTCCGCCACCGTCCTGACCATGACCCTGCGCAACAAGCAGGGCCAGGAATCGGTGCGCGAGATGCGTTCACGCGCGCTCGAAATGACCGACGACGGCGACAAGAGCATGATCATCTTTGATGAGCCCAAGGATGTGCGTGGCACCGCACTGCTGACCTTCAGCCACAAGACCGGCGACGACGACCAGTGGCTGTACCTGCCCGCCCTGAAACGCACCAAGCGCATCGCCTCGCGTAACAAGTCCGGCCCGTTCATGGGCTCGGAGTTCGCCTACGAGGACCTCTCCTCGCAGGAAATCGAGAAGTACACCTACAAGTACCTCGGTGACGAGGATGTGGACGGCCGCCCTTGCTTCATCGTCGAGCGCGTTCCTGTCGACAAGTCCTCCGGCTACACGCGGCAGGTGTCCTGGGTGGACCAGGAGCGCTACGTACCGGTCAAGGTCGACTACTACGACCGCAAGCAAAGCCACCTGAAGACGCTGACGCTGCATGAATACCAGCAGTACAAAGGCAAGCACTGGCGCCCGCAGCGCCTGGAAATGGTCAACCACCAGACCGGCAAATCGACCACGCTGACCTTCGCCGAGTACCAGTTCGACCAGGGCTTTACCGAGAAGGACTTCGACCAGGCCGCTCTGGCCCGCATCCGCTAAACCCCGAACAACGCCTGTTCCGCGTCCCCAAGGCCCGGGACAGGCGGCAGAAAACGGCCCCTGGCAACAGGGGCCAACCCTTGGAGGCATCCATGCGTATCGCACTGCCGCTTGCCGGCACACTGCTGGGCGCGCTCAGTTCGCTCGCCCAGGCTTCGGCGCCCACCATCGGTGGCGAGGCCGCCCTGCAGACCCGCTGGCACCCCCAGCAGCAAAGCCGCCCCAGCCAGACATCCAACGACAATTCGGTCGCCGCCCTGGCCGAGGTCTACTGGGAGTCGGAAAACCGCAACCACAGCATCAGCTTTTCGCCCTTCGGTCGCTTTGCGCTGGAGGCCGACGCCCGCACCCATGCCGATGTCCGCGAGCTTTACTGGAATGGCGTGTTTCGCCACCTGGAGGTCCGTGCCGGGATCAGCAAGGTGTTCTGGGGCAAGACCGAAATCCTGCACCTGGTCGATGTGATCAACCAGGACGACAACCTCGAAAACCTGGACGGCGAGGACAAGCTGGGCCAGCCCATGCTGCGCCTGAGCTACCGCGTACCCAATGGCGAACTGGTCGGCTTTGTCCTGCCCTACTTCCGTGAGCGCGCCTTTCTGGAGCCCGCGGACCGCCTGTCCGCGCCGCTGAAGGTGGACACCGACGGGGCCATCTACGAATCCGCCGACGAGGAAACCCACCTGGACTGGGCCCTGCGCTGGCAGGGCTACGTAGGCAACCTGGATTTCGGTCTGGCCCACTTTTCCGGAACCGCGCGCGACCCGCAGCTGGTGCTCAACGACACGACTGCACCCACCCGCCTGCTGCCCGTATACCCGCTCCTCAAGCAGACCAGCATCGACGCCCAGCTCACCCTCGGCAGCTGGTTGCTGAAACTGGAGGCGCTGGTACGCGACACCGCCACCCTGCAGCCAGCCGCCGGCGGGGCGGCCTTTGTCGACACCCAGTACAGCGCGGCCACCGGTGGCTTCGAATACACCCTCTATGGCCTGTTCGACACCGCTGCCGATCTGGGTCTGCTCGCCGAGTACCTGTGGGATGAACGTGGTGTCGAAGCCGATACCGCCTTCCAGAACGACCTCTTTCTGGGCGGCCGGCTGGCGCTGAACGACATGGCCGGCACGGCCCTGCTGGGCGGGGTGGTCATGGACCTGGACACCGACTCCCTGTTTCTGAACCTGGAAGCCAGCGCCCGTCTGGACAGCAATACCGCCATCGGGGTGCAGGCACGCCTGTTCAGCAACATCCCGCCGGAAGACCCGGCGTTCTACAGCATTCGCAACGACGACTACATCGAGCTGGAGATCACCCGCTACTTCTAGCCCCCGACGACCGGGGCCCGCGGCGGCAACGGCGGCGCGTAATTTGCAGTGGTGTGACTCACGCCGTTCACGCTGCACCTTGCAGTCGATATCGTCCATGCCGACCCGGCCCCGTTCCTTCGCACGCATCCGCCGTCCGTTGCCGTCGCCCCGCAAGCAGCGGGGGGCCGCCGCCCTGTTCGTGGCCATCACGCTGGTGGCGCTGATGACGGCAGTGGGCTTTGCGCTGGACCTGGGTCGCCTGTATACGGCACGGGCGGAACTGGACAAGCTGGCCAGTGTCGCGGCCTTGAGCAGCATTCGCCAGGTCAGTGGCTGCCGCACCGGCGCGGCGGCCCCGGCCGACGATGTGGATGCCTATGTGGCCAGCATGCTGCTGCAGAACGGGCTGGCCGAAGCCGACCTGGACAACCTCACCTCGCTGATCGAGCCCGGCATCCTGGTCGGTGACGGCGTCAGTCGCCTGCTCGACAGCAGTGTTGAAGCCGAGATGGCCGATGCGGTTTCTGTCACCCTGACCCAGCCGCTTCCCCCGCCGCTGTTCCCCTTGCTGCCGCAGCAGGAAGGTGCGGTCATGCGGGCACAGGCGCAGGCTGCGCAGACGGTGGTCGGCCGGGTTGCTGTCGGCACCAGCCTGCTCAGCATCAACAGCGATGAATCCCTGTTGCTGAACGGCTTGCTCGGCGGCCTGCTGGGCGGTGCGGTGAACCTCACCGTGCTCGACTACGGCAACCTGCTCGCCGCCAAAATCACCCTGCTGGACCTGGTCGAAGCCGCCCCCGGTGTGGGCAGTGTCGAGGACCTGCTCAACCTGAGCACCTCCTTGCCCGGGTTCCTGGGCATCGTCAGCGACGCGCTGTATGCCACCGGTGAAGGCATCGAGGCGGCTGCAGCCGGCATCCTGGACACGCTGGCGGCCCTGGCAGCGCCCCCGGTCGGCGCCATCAGCGCCGGCGATTTCATCGGCGTCGAAGAGGGCTTGCAGGAGCAGGTGGGCGAACTGCCGATCAATGTGCTGGATCTGCTGCTCGGGCTTTCACAACTGGCCAATGAGGGCTACGCGGTGGCCTTCAGCGTACCCAACCTGGCCGGCATTTCCATCCCCGGCATTGCCAGCATCACGATCAATGCCGACGTCAAGCTGGGCGAGGCACCGCAGGAAGCCTTCGGACGGCCGGGTTACAACAGCAGCAGCCTGGCGCTGACCCGGGCCTACAGCAGCCAGCTGCAGGTCCTGCTGGATATCGATGTCAGCCTGTTGCCGATCGGCACCTTTGCGCTGCTCAACATGAACCTGGGGGTGGCAGTCGAGGGCGCCAACGGCACCGCCGACCTGGCAATGATCCGCTGCCCCACCCCGTCCGCACCGGAAACCACCATGTGGGTTGACGGTGCGACAACCGTGGCCCGGATGGCCGTTGGCGACTTCAATCCCGCCGACCCCGACCCCATCGACAACCCGGGCCGGCTGGTCGTTCTGGAAGTGCTCGGCCTGGACCTGCTGGTTGTCGACCCGGTGGTCGAGGTCAATGTCGGCACCAGCAGCGCAGGCATCATCCAGTACGACGGACCCTTTGTGCCGGACATTGACGAACCGGCCCCGGAACACACCACCTCGCTGGGCACCGATACCGGCACCCTGCTCAGTGGGGCCGTCAGCGGTCTGCTGAGCCAGCTGGTGCCCAACATCGTCGCCAACACCCCGGTGCTGGGCCTGGTACTGGCCCCGATCCTGACGCCGGTGATCAACCTGGCCATGTCATTGCTCGACCCGATCCTCAACGCCGTTGGCAGTGCGGTTCTGAGCCCGCTGCTGAACCTGCTGGGCGCCGATGTCGGCGCCGCAGAAATCACGCTGAAGGCCGCAACCGTGACCCAGCCCTACCTGATCTATACCGAGTAGATTCCGGCTACTTGCCAGTCAGTCGTTGCAGGCGTGAACCGGCATCATCGGTGACGCGGTTCCAGCGAATGCCGGTGTGATGACCGGCGAACAGCAGCAGGTCCCGCGCCTCCGCGATCTGCGCGGCGGTGGGCTTGCCGCTGCCGTGACCGCCCTGCGACTCGATGCGAATCAGTGTCGGAGCCGGGCCGGTATCCGTGTTCTGCAACGCGGCGGCGTACTTGAAACTGTGCCCGGGTACGACCCGGTCATCGTGATCGGCGGTATAGACCATGACCGGCGGATAGCGCTTGCCGGCAGCGACATTGTGTACCGGCGAATATTTGCGCAGCGCCGCGAACTCCTCGGCGTTGTCCGACGAACCGTAGTCGCCGGTCCAGGCCCAGCCGATGGTGAATTTGTGGAACCGCAGCATGTCCATCACGCCCACGCCGGGCATTGCGGCCCCGAACAGCTCCGGGCGCTGGTTGGTGACGGCACCGACCAGCAACCCGCCGTTGCTGCGGCCATGAATGGCGAGTTGCCCGGGGGTGGTCCAGCCGCGCTGCACCAGGTCCTCGGCGACTGCGATGAAGTCATCAAAAACGTTCTGTTTCTGCAGTTTGGTCCCGGCGGCATGCCAGGCCTCACCGAACTCGCCCCCTCCGCGCATGTTGGCGACTACGAAAATGCCACCGGCCTCGATCCACAGCGGTGCGTATACCCGGTACTTCGGCTGTGTCGGGATGTTGAAGCCCCCGTAGCCATACAGCCAGGTCGGCCGGCTGCGGTCCGGCCGGGCGTCGCGGGCACGGGTCAGAAAGTACGGTACGGCGGTGCCATCGCGTGATGTCGCTGACAGCTGCTCGGTCACGAAGCGTTCCGCGTTGACCACCGCAGGTGGCGCGCGCCAGGGCTGCACGGCGCCGGTAGCCAGATCAGCGCGCCAGACCGCGCGCGGCTGCACCGTGCTCGAGCGGTCGAAAAACAGTTCCCGCCGTGAACTGCTGCCACGGATGCTGTCGATCGCACCCAGGCCCGGTGGTGTCAGCGCATGTTGCGGCTCACCGATCGGGGACCATGCATGCAGGACCGAGGCGGCCTTGCGCAGGTGATGAGTCACGACCAGCCCACCGACCACGGTGGCATCACGCAGGGTGTCTTCGCTCTCCTCGACGATGGTGATCCACGACGAGCGGGGGTCCAGCAGGTTGATGGCACGAATCATTCCGCGCGGCGCGTTGTGCGTGCTCAGCACGTAGAGCACGTCATCCAGTACGCCAATCGGACTGTTCTGGCTGGAAAAATCCTTGACCAGCACCCGGTCGGTACCCAGCAGGACCGGATCCGACGGTTGTTTCAGGTCACGTACCCACAGGCGGTTGCGGTCGCTGGCCCCTTCGTACACGGCCACCACCAGCCAGCGTCCGCTGTCATCCACGCTGGCCCAGTAGTTGTGCTTGGGCTGGCGGGCATTCGCAAATACGCGGACATCGGCCTGCTGCGACGTGCCCACCTGGTGATACCACAGTGACTGGTTGGCCAGCGTGTCAAAGGTGCCGCCCCGCTGCGGGAAACGGGAGTAGAAGAACCCCAGGCTGTTGCCGGTCCAGGCAATGCTGGAAAACTTGATGTCCTCCAGCACGGCAGCATGGTCCTTTCCGGTAGCCAGGTCGCGGACCCGGATGCGGGTCCAGTCCTCACCGGCTTCGGTCACGCCGTAGGC
>JBFHON010000106.1:0-8954 GCA_041593295.1 Oceanococcaceae bacterium
GGGTTTTTTCCTGGGTTGTCGGGAACTTCAGGGCCGGGGCGGGGCCTGCCTGCGGCAACTGGCTGCGGTCGACGCTGTCATCCAGCGTGCGGAAGGGCTGGTCAGGAAGCACGGTCAGCGTCAGGTCGCCGTGGTCCGTCCAGCGGCGGAAGGTGCTGCGGACCTGCTCGGGTGTGGTTGTCCGCAGCCATTCCAGTTCCTGTGCCCAGAAGCCGGGGTCACCGGCCAGCACCGCAGCAGACGCCAGCTGATCGGATTTGCCGCCGAATCCACCAACCCGTTCCAGACCCCGCATGGACTGGGCGTAAATGCCGGCCCGGACACGCTCCAGTTCGGCGGCGGTGGCCCCGTTCCGGCGCAGGCGCTTGACCTCCGCATCCAGGATGGCCTCCACCTGATCCGGTTTCACGCCCGGCTTCAGGGTTGCGATCAGATACATCTGGGATCCGATTTCTCCCGGCGCCACGAAGGCGGACACGCTGGTGGCCAGCTGCTCGCGCCAGACCAGACGCTCGTACAGACGGCTGCTCTTGCCGCCACCCAGTACCTCGGTGGCCAGTTGCAGGTCCACCAGATCGGCGGTGTAGTTGGCGGCCACGTTGTAGACCCGGTAGATACGGGCCTGCGGTACGGCGTCGTTGAGGGTGGCGCGGCGGCGGTCCGGGATCGGTGCTTCCCAGCGTTCCGGGCGGTCCAGCTTCGGCCCGGAGGGGATACTGCCGAAGTAGTGGGTCACGCGTTCCAGCGCGGCCTCGGGAGTTATGTCGCCGGCGATCACAATGGTGGCGTTGGCGGCCCCGTACCAGGTGGTGAACCAGTCACGCACGTCATCCAGCGTGGCCGCATCCAGGTCTTCCATCGAGCCGATGGTCGTCCACGAATAGGGGTGTCCGGCCGGGTAGGTCAGCTTGGGCAGCAGCCCCCAGACACGCCCGTAGGGTTCGTTTTCCCGTTGCCGCTTTTCGTTCTTGACCACCCCGCGCTGTTCATCCAGTTTTTCCTGCGTGATGGCGCCGAGCAGGTGGCCCATGCGGTCCGACTCCAGCCACAGCAGGCGATCCAGAGCCGGCGTGGGCACATTGGCGAAGTAGTTGGTCCGGTCCTCGTTGGTGGTCCCGTTGGCACCGGTGGCGCCGACCTCCTCCAGCGGGCGGAAGAACTCGTCGCGGTGATGTTCCGAACCGTTGAACATCAGGTGCTCGAACAGGTGTGCGAATCCCGAACGGCCGGCAGGTTCATTTTTCGAACCGACGTGATACCAGACGTTGACCGCAACAATGGGTGTCCGGTGATCCTCGTGCACGATCAGTCGCAAGCCGTTGTCCAGGGTGAATTCCGTGTACTCCAGCTTGGGTGTCGGCAAGGTGGCCGCACCGGAGGATGGCGCATTGTCGCGCCCGGGCAGCGTGGCGCAGGAGGTCAGGCTGGCCGCAAGGCCAAGGATCAGCAGGCGTGAGAGCATGAGTATTCAGCAGTGTTGAATGAGCCGGGACCGTTCCAGGCCGGAACGAACCCGGCATAATCCGGAGCATGGAATCCTACGACATGCGTTCTTCCCGCGGGTTGCCCGGTGCGACGATACTGCTGCTCTGCAGCGCCATGCTGGGTGGCTGCCAGCAGCCGACGGCACCCGCTGCCACAGCAGATGCTGCGCCAGCGAAGACGGTGGAAGCCGAGGAAATTCACTGGTTCCATGGATCCGTGGAAGACGCCTTTGCGCAGGCCCGGGAATCCGGGCAGCCGCTGTTCGTGTACTGGGGGGCATCCTGGTGTCCGCCCTGTAATCAGCTCAGTTCGACCGTCTTCAACCGCCCCGACTTCATCGCACAAACCCGGCAGTACATTGCGGTGCACGTCGACGGTGACGCGCCTGACGCCCAGCGCTGGGCCGAACACTTCGGTGCCATGGGCTACCCGACCCTGATCGTGTTCGATGCGCAGGGCAATGAACTGACCCGCCTGTCCAGCGGAATGGAACTGGAGCGCTATGCGCAGGTTCTGGATAGCGCCAGGCACGGGCGGGGGATGGCCGCGCTGGTGGAGCAGGGCTTTGCCGACCCGGCCGGCCTGACAGCGGACGAATGGAGCCGGCTGGCGTGGTACGCCTGGGGCGTGGATCAGGACCGGGTGCTGGAACCGGAGCGGCGTCTGGCCCTGTTTGCCCGCTTGCGCGAGTCCGTGGAGGCACCATCGCCGCTGCTGCGGCGACGACTGGAACTGGTCTGGTGGCTGGAGCGGGATTTTCAGGGGCAGCTCGACATGCTGGATACGGCCGAACAGCGTGATGGGCGCAGTCTGCTGCTGGAAGTGCTCAGCCATGCTGCCGACTGGCGAGCCAGCCTGACGGACCTTGAATATGGTGCCCTGCCGCTGATCGAGGCGCTCAGCGAGCCCGGCTCCATCGAGCGCGATCTGCTGCTGCAGGCGCTGTACAAGGCCATGGACCAGGCCTGGGAAGACCCGGCGCTCGGCCCCAAGGAACGGATACTGACGGTGCGGGTACTGATCCACGGTCACCGGCTGGAGCACGGTGATGCGCCGCTGCCGGCAGCGCTGGCCGACGAAGTGCGCCGACGCGTGAAGCAGATCCTCGCTGCGGCCAAGACCCCCCATGAGCGACAGGCACTGGTGTATTACGCCGCCTGGTATCTGCACGAGATCGGTGATGACGAAACGGCGCTGGCAACGCTGGAGGCGGAGCTGAAAACTGCCATCGCCCCGTATTACTACATGTCCTATCTGGCCGAAATCGAGCAGGCCCGTGGCAACGCCGATGCGGCACTGAAGTGGAGCGGCCGCGCTTTCGCCACGGCTTCAGGAAGCGCGACCCGCCTGCAGTGGGGCATGGCCCATCTGCATGCACTGCTGGAGCTCAGCCCCGACGACCGGACGGCCATCGAGGGCGTGTTGCGGGAGCTGCAGCGGATCGCGGCAGAGTCTCCGGGCAGCCTGTACCAGCGGACCAGGGTGCGGCTGGAACGCCTGAATACCCCGCTGCTGCACTGGGCCCAGGCCGATGCGCAGCGCAGCCAATGGCTGCGGGACTGGCGAGCACGCTGGTTGCAGGTTTGTCCCGAGCTGGATGCGAAGAGCGCAGCGGCGAAGACCTGTAAGAATTTTCTCGCCGCGCTGTAACCCCGGTGCGTCTTCGTAGCGACGGCTGGTTGACCGGGGTCCACCGGCGTCTGTCCCCCAATCACGACGCCCGACCCGCGGATGTGACGGTGGACTTGCTGGTGATCCACAACATCAGCCTGCCGCCGGCGCAATTTGGTGGCCCCGGTGTGTACCAGCTGTTCGAGAATCGCCTGGACCCGGCGGTGCATCCGTTCTACACGGAGATAGCGGAGCTCCGCGTGTCCGCGCACCTGTGGGTGCGCCGCACTGGGCAGCTAGTCCAGTTCGTGCCACTCGCCGCGCGTGCCTGGCATGCCGGGGTGTCGCAGTGGGATGGTCGTGAACGCTGCAACGATTTTTCCATCGGGATCGAACTCGAAGGCACCGATGACCGCCCCTTCACCACGCGGCAATATCGCAGTCTGGCCCGCCTGACGCGACTGATTCGCGCGCGTTATCCGGACATCACGCCGGAACGCATCGTGGGGCACGCGGACATCGCGCCGGGGCGCAAGACCGACCCGGGGCCGCATTTCGACTGGAGCCGCTACCGGCAGCAGATCGCAAGCCGCTGATCCCGGTCGACATCGCGCCGGGAGCCGGCAGGATCAGGCGGCGGTCGGATTCGACGGGCCGCGAATTCCGAGCTCCGCGCTCAGGTCGCTCAGCAGTTCCCGCAGCAGGCCGGTCATCAGTCGCATTTCGGTCTCGAAGGCGACGGCGGCATTGTCTTCCTGGATGGCATCGTCCTCGGCCTGAGTTTCCAGCAGCTTGATGCGCTTGACCTGCAGGGTATCGGTCAGCACGCAGCTCACGCGGTCATCCCAGGACAGCCCCAGTTTGGTGACCCGCTTGCCCTTGTCCAGATGCTTGCGCAATTCGTCCGCCGAACTGACCGGCATGCGGGTGTAGCGGATCGTGGCCTTGGTGGGCTCGGTGCCCTGGATTTCCGCTTCGTCATCCAGGGTGAAGCGGCCGGCAGCTTCGCCGTGGCCCAGCCACTCGGTCATCAGGGTCTGCGGACCGATTTCGGGGTCGGGCAGGATGATGCGTGGCAGTTGCGGGACGTGCTCCCGCAGCAGTTCGACCAGCTTTTCCGCCTGACCTGCGGAGGAGGAATCGACAATCAGCCAGCCACGCTCGGTATCGAGCCAGGCCTTGATGCTCTTCTGCACCACAAAGGCCTGCGGCAGCAGGCGCGCGGTGACTTCGTCCTTCATCTCCATGCGGATCTTGCGGCCCGGCTTGTAGCCGCGCTGCATGGTGTATTCCTCGACCTTTTCGGCAACGGCCTGACTGACCACGCTGCCAGGCAGCAGGCGCTGCTTTTCCCCGTAGGCAATGAACAGGTGGCGGTCGAAGCCCTCGACGGCACCGCCGTCGGCCAGAACCGGCAGCCAGCCCTGTGCGGACGGCGTGCCGCCCGGGCAGGGCCCGAGGGGGTGCTCCGCCAGTGCCGTTTCCAGTTCGCCGGGTGTCAGGGTGAAACTTTCAGTGAACTGAAACAGGCAGAGGTTCTTGAACCACATGGGCAGTCGTTCTCGTGGTGAAGGCGGCGGATGATAGCAATGCTGGTCCCGGTACTGGCGCCGGGGTCCGGCGAATGGCAGCATTCATGTCGAGGAACACAAGCACAAAGCGGGGAGAGGGCACAAATGAGTGTGGAAAGTCTCACCAGGCAGGGGGCGGGGGCGCTGTACGCCGCGCTGTACGACGATCTGAAGCAACGCGCGCGACGTGAACGTCGCAAGCTGGTCGCCGGGCAGACGCTGGCGACCACGGCGCTCGTGAACGAGGCCTTCGTCAAGCTGGCCAGCCATCACCAGTATGAAAGCCGACAACATTTTCTGATGACGGCCGCCCAGGCCATGCGGCAGGTCCTGGTGGACAGTGCCCGGGCGTCGCTGGCGACCAAGCGGGGCAGTGGGGCACGCCCGCTGTCGATGGATGCCACGGATTTCCCGTACCAGATTGCCGAGCAGGAGGACCACGATGCCGCCCAGTTGCTGGCCCTCGACAATGCGCTGGCCACCTTGCGCGAAGAGCAGCCCCGGCTGGCCGAGCTGGTGGAGTGTCGCTATTTCGGCGGGTACAGCGATGAAGAAACAGCGGTGGCACTCGGCGTGACCACGCGCACGCTGCGCCGGGACTGGCTCAAGGCGAAGGCGCTGCTGTTCGACCTGCTCAAAACCCCGGACTAGCGTCGGAATATCGCTCCACCAGCGGGTGGGCGGGGCCCAGGCTCTGGGCGAGGGCCTGCAAGGCCTGGCGATGCTGCGTGCGGGCTTCGCTGCTGTGCCCGCTCTGGTGCCGGGCGTTGGCGGCTTCCAGTTGCAGGGTCAGGGTTTCGTAATGATCCTTGCCACGCACGGCGGCCTTGCCGTCAGCCGCGGCCTGCAGCACTGTTGCTGCGGACTCCCAGTCGCTGTCATGGCTGAGAACATGGCCGTATGTGGCCAGCAGTTCGGCATGGTAGATCAGGCGGCGGTCGCCGCGTTTGTGCAGGCTTTGCAGTTCCGGTGTCAGGTCCACCCGTGAGCCGTGCTGGGCCAGCTTTCGCAGCCCCGAACAGAACTCGGCCCAGTGGGTATCCCGGTTGAAGACTTCTTCCGGGAGCGCGTCCAGGGTCTGCGCGGCTTCCGCGCTGCGGCCATCGTCGAGCAGCACCCGCGCCAGCGTGCACGCGGTGGAAACATGCATGTTGGCCGCGGGCCCGGCGTAGCGCTCCGCCATCCACTGGCTCTGTTCCAGCAGGTCCATGCCATCTTCGTGACGTCCATTGACCAGGTGCGCCAGACCCAGGTTCTTCATCAGAATGGCCTGGGCCGTTGATGCGCCATACAGGCGGGTTCGCAGCTGCAGGGCCTGGGTCAGGCGCGTCTCGGCTTCCACCGGTCGTCCGGCGCGCAGTGCGTAGACCCCCCAGTTCGCCAGCAGGTTGAGGGCATCGGGGGACTGGTCCTCGCCGATCTTCTGGTAGATGTCATAGGCCGTTTGCGAGGACTCGATTGCCCCCGGGATGTCGCCGCCGTAGTACTGGGTTGCGCCCAGGTTGACCAGCATTGCGGCGGTTTCCGGGTGCTGCTCGCCCCAGTAGTCGCGCGCAAGCGC
Source organism: Oceanococcaceae bacterium (assembly GCA_041593295.1). Taxonomy (GTDB): domain Bacteria; phylum Pseudomonadota; class Gammaproteobacteria; order Nevskiales; family Oceanococcaceae; genus MS8. The sequence goes on from JBFHON010000106.1 coordinate 6,229, forward strand.
CGTCGCCTCCTTCAGGGCCCGGATGGCATCCGCCGGGCGACCTTCTGCGCGTGCAAGCTGTGCCATCAGTGTTGCGACCTGCAGGGATTCGCTGCGCGAGTCCAGGTCGCTGCTGAGCCATAGTTTCTGCGCGCTGTTCAGGTGATCGCGGACCGCATCGAAGTCGCGCTCGCGGAACGCGAGATGAGCCATGTCGAGATGGGTGTCGGCCAGCACGCTGGGTGCGACCTTCTGGCGCGGAAGGTCCAGTACCCGCTGCAGCAACGCGCGCGATGCAGGGTAGTCCTCGGCCTGGAGCTGGAGATGACCCAGCATCTGCAGCAGGGCGCTGGCGGTTGCCGGGTCGCTGTGGATGGACTCGTCTGCGCTGGTCCCTGCACGGGCGAAGAGTTCACGTGCGGTCAGGCTGGTATCGGCTTCGATGGTCTTGCGGAACAGGGCCGAGACGGCATTGCGCAGGCCGTTCAGGCGCATCGCTTCCTGGCGCGCCGCATCGCGCTCCTGGCGGGCGATGTCGGCCTGCCGGGCGGTGAGCACCAGCCCGCCCACCAGGACGGCCAGCACTGTCGCGATCGCGGTCACAAGCGCCCGCTGGCGGCGCAGGAAATGGGTCAGGTGTTCGATATTCCCCGGGCGGCGGGCCAGCACCGGAAATCCTTCGCGGAACCGGACCAGTTCCTGTGCCAGTTCGTCCGCGCTGCGGTAGCGGTCATCGGGCTGCTTGTTCAGGCACTTGAGGCAGACGGCATCCAGGTCCGCAGGGATGCTGCGCACCACACTGCTCGGCGGGGGCGGGATGCTGTGCCGGACCCGGTCGATCACAACCGGCAGGGATTCACCTTCCAGCTGGAGCGGAGGGCGATTGCAGAGCAGGGCGTAGAGGGTGGCGCCCAGGCCGTAAATGTCGGCATGAACGGCCACAGATTCGCCCAGCAATTGCTCGGGAGCGGCGAAATTCGGCGTTGCCAGGGCCTGTGTGCGGTCACCGGTGTGCAGGGCATTCAGCAGTTTGGCGATGCCAAAGTCCAGCAATCGTGCATGGCCCTGAGCGTCGACCAGAATGTTGCTGGGCTTGATGTCCCGGTGAATGACCAGCTGGCCGTGTGCATGGCTCACGGCCGACACGATCTGGGCGAACACATCCAGTTTCTGCTCCAGTGTCGCCGTTGCGGCCCAGGTAGACAGCGGCTCACCCTCCACGTACTCCATGACCATCCAGGGGTGGCCGTGTGTGTCGACCCCGCCGTCAATGAGCTGGGCGATGTGCGGGTGTTTCAGCGCGGCCAGAATCTGGCGTTCCCGGGCCAGGCGGTCCGCATGCTCCAGGCCTTGCTCATGCAGGCGCTTGAGGGCCGCGCGCATTTCGTACTGGCCGTCCGCGCGGCGTACCTGCAGGACCTCACCCATGCCGCCACGGCCGAGGATGCCGACCACTTCCCAGGCTCCGATGCGGGTGCCGCGTTCGGTGAAGGGCATGTCGCTGGCGGCGCAATCGGGGGGCGTGTCCTTTCCCGGTTCCAGAAAATCACTCGCGTTGAGATCGACATCGAGCACCCGGTGCACGGCGGCCCAGAGCGCAGGGTCATCACCGCAGCGCTTGCGTGCGGCTTCCATGCGCGTGTTCGCGGGCAGATCAAGCACGGCATCGAGCACCGCATCGATGCGCTCCTCCAGCTGCTGCGTTGTTCTCATCCCTTCCCCCTCACGTTTTTTTATCCCGGATGTCCGGTTCTTGCGCCGCAATCCGTATTCCCTATCTGTGACCTGGATCACGGCGGGCATAAAAGTCCGGTCGGATACTGAAGACGTCTCCTCAGTGGATGTCTCCGGCGGATATAAAGCGGAGGGTATCCAACCCTGGCCCTATGTTGAAGAGGGCTTTGCGGCGGGTCGCAAGACCCGCCGCCTTTTTAACCCTGCATCACCTGCCCGTCGCCGCTAAGCTTGGTTTTCAGGATGAGCGTCAAAGGCGTAATGACGGCAAAGGTTTTTTGCATCGGTTTTCATAAAACAGGAACTTCCAGCCTGGAACGCGCCCTGACCCTGCTGGGTTATCGCGTAACCGGGCCGAACGGGGTGCGTGATCGCAATATCGAGCACAACGTGCTCAGGATGGCGCAGGCACTGGTGCCGCGGTTCGACGCCTTTCAGGACAACCCCTGGCCGGTCATCTTCCAGGAAATGGATGCGGCCTGGCCGGGCAGCAAGTTCATCCTGACCGAGCGGGACCCGGAAGCCTGGTTGCGCAGTCAGGTGCGTCATTTCGGCAGGAAAAGCCGGCCCATGCGGCAGTGGATATATGGCGCGGGTTGCCCGGAAGGAAACGAAGACATTTACCGTCAGCGCTACCTGCGGCATTCCCGGGAGGTGCGGGCGTACTTTGCCGGGCGGCCGGATGACCTGCTGGTCATGGACCTGGCCGCCGGGGACGGCTGGGAAGAGTTGTGCGCCTTTCTGGGCAAGGACATTCCGGCTGTGGCCTTTCCGCACGCGAACAAGGCGGCAACCCGCGAACAGCGGCGCCAATGGCCGCAACGCGTCAAGCGCTGGCTGGGCCGCTCACACTAGCCATTGCGCGAGCAGCACGGCAGCCCACTCCGGTGGTGTCAGGGTGCGCTCGCGCGTTTCAGCAGGGCATCCATCTCGGCCCGCATCTCGGGGCCCAGGGCAGCACGGTGGCCCCAGTCTGCGAAAACCCGGTGACTCCAGTGGTGGCTGGCGCACAC
>JBFHON010000107.1:0-8950 GCA_041593295.1 Oceanococcaceae bacterium
CGGCGTCATCAGCACGCAGGCGCTGTATACCCCCACGGTCTTCCTCTGGGCCACCCTGATCGGCGGCTTGCTGATCGGTGCCGGCATGGCCATCGGCGGTTATTGCCCGGGCACCTCGGTGGTGAGCTTCATGTCCGGGAAGATCGACGGCTTCGTGTTCTTCATCGGCCTGCTGATCGGCGTGATCGCCTTCGCCGGTGCCTACGAAGCCATCGAGCCCATGCTCAAGGCCCTGCCCGGACCGCAGGGACAGACGCTCCCCGAACTCTTGCACCTTCCCACGTGGCTGATTCTGGCCGCGCTGATCGGTGTCGCCGCGACAGTCGGACTGTTGACCCGCAAGAAAGACGATCCTGCCGTCTCGCCCCCGGAGCACGCGGCGTCGGCCTCATCCTGAACCCCACAGCTCACTGATCTGGAGATACTCCTCATGCCCAAGGCCTCATCCACGGACCTGAAGCGCTCGGCGTCAGCCATGATGGTGGCACTGGCTGCTGTTGCCGCCGCGCCGCTGGCACTCAGCAGCTGCGACGCAAGCAACACCGATGACGGCAGCGAAACAACCCGCACGCCGGCAGCCAACCCCTGCGCGCCTGCCAACCCCTGCGCCCCGGCCAATCCCTGTGCACCAGCCAAGAAAAAGCCCAGCAACCCCTGCGCACCGGGCTGATCGTCGCCGCAATCTGGCCACCGGCCCAGCGCTTGGGCGCAACGGTTCCCCGACGCTGACCGCCCACCGGCAGCCGCCCTGCCCCGAGCAGGCGGCCGGGGCGGCCATTCAGGCGGTAACCGCGCTGGCCGAGCGCGGACTGAATGTGGTGACCGCGCTGCTGGATGGCCAGCCTGCCTTGTGCGAGCAGCATTATCCGGCCGGTGATGAAGTCGACCCGCATAGCCGGTGCCGCTACTACTACCACAGCCATTCCGGACGGCCCTGGCAGCGCCGGGAACACGGTCATTTCCACCTGTTTACCGAGTCCGACACCGGGTTTCACCACCTGGTAGCGCTCTCGGTGGATGCGCAGGGGCTGCCGGTGCGCGGGTTCACCACCAACCGCTGGGTGACCGGCGAGCAATGGGTTGCGGCGTCGCAGCTGGGCCCGGCACTGGCAGGCTTTGCACTGCGGGAAAGTGGCCCCCGGGCGGCGGTCAACCGCTGGGTCAACGCCATGGTGGGTCTCTTCCAGCCCCAGCTGCAGGCGGTGATCCGGGCCCGCGATGCGCGCCTGATGCACGAAGTGGCAAAGGGCCGCGACCCGGAGCGCTTTCTCGAAGACCGCCGCACCCATGTCCTCTCTGCAACCCGCATTTCCCTGCTGGAGCGTCTCGATGCGCTTGCCTGATCTTCCTTCCCTGGCCCACTGGAGTCACCTGATGAAACCTGGAATCCTTCTGGTCGCCGCCACGGCCGGCGCCATTGCCTGCTCCGCGCAGGCCGTTGACGTGCCCGGACCGGTGGTGTCGCCCGAGTGGCTGCACAAGAACCTCAGCGGCGTCACGGTACTGGATGTGCGCTACGACCTCGACGGATTCACCAGCCGACCGCAGTACGAAAAGGACGCGCAAACCGGTGCGCGCACATTGACCGCAACCGGTGGGCATATCCCCGGCGCGCTGGGTGTGGACTACAACGCCTTGCGGGTCACCCGCAAGGTCAGCGGCACGGACATCGACAAGCTGATTCCCGAGCAGGCCGCCTTTCAGACCTTGATGCGCAGTTTTGGCCTCGATGCCGGCAAGCCGGTGATCATCACCTCACCCGGCGATGATTCCGGCTATCTGGACGCCGCTGCCCGGCTGTACTGGTCGTTGAAGTACTACGGCCAGCAGTCCATGGCACTGCTGGACGGCGGCAATGCTGCCTGGCTCCAGGCGGGTTACCCGGTCGGGTCGGATGCTGCGCCCCAGCGCACAGGCAACTGGGTGGCCCAGGCCCCGAACGAAAGCCTGCGCGCAGAAACGGCTGAAGTCGAAGCGGCCCTGAAGTCCGGCATGCAGATGGTCGACGCCCGCACGGCGGACCAGTACACCGGGCTCTACTACAAGAAACCCAAGGTCAAGGCTGGTGGACACCTCGCCGGTGCCCGGCTGCTGCCCCCCGAAGTGCGGACACGCCAGGACGGCCTGGCCACCGTCTTCCTCCGCCCTGCGGAATACCGCATGGTGTTTGCGTCCATGGGTCTCAGCCCGGATGCCCCCACCGTGACCTACTGCAACACCGGGCACCTGGCTTCCGGCGCCTGGTTCATCCAGCACGAAATCCTCGGCAATGCCGGTGTCAGCCTGTACGACGGTTCCATGACCGAATGGACCACCCTGGGGCACCCGGTTGTCGGCGTGCACAGCAGCCCCTAACGCCCATCACCTTCCAGCATTTCGTTCTGCATTTCCAGATACACGCTGTAGGCGTTGGCGCGGTGGGCTTGCGCATAGGTCGGTCGATCGGCAAAAGCGGACCAGTCCGTTGCTGCATAGGCTTCCTCAAAGGTCAGCAAATCCTCCACCGCCAGCGCCATGCGGGACCGCAGAAAAAGCAGATACTCCCGCGTGAGACCAATATCACGACTGACATCCGTCGATGCCGGGCCATGGCCCGGTACCACCACCCGTGGATCCAGCGCCTCGATCACATCCAGTGCGGCCAGCCACGCCCGGGTATTGCTGCCGACCACGAAGGGCAAGCGGCCGGTGAAGTACAGATCGCCGGCGAACAGGACACCGGCATCCTCGACGAACAGCATGGTGTCATCAGGCGCATGCGCCGACCCACCGGAAATGACCTGCAGGCGGCGGCCTCCCCATTCAACATGCAACGGCTCGGCAAAGGGAATGAGCAGCCAGCGGTCGGCGGCAACCAGCCGCGTGTCCTCATCCACCCAGGGCCACAGGGTCTCGCGCCGTTGCTGCAGACGGGCCTGCGCCCCCTCGGATTGCAGATAGGCCTGACCTTCGTCCCGCGCCCAGATCGCGGCCCCGGCCTCCTGCATCGCCTGCGCGCCGTAGAAATGATCGGCGTGATAGTGGCTCAGGATCACCCGCACAACCGGCTGCCCGGTCAGCGATTCCGCAGCCCGCATCAGCGCGCGCCCCAGTTCCGGCGTTCCCAGTGCGTCAAACAGCCATGTTCCCTGCTCGGTCGCGACGATGCCGGCATTGCTGTTGAAGCCCCGGTTGGCCGCGCTGGCCGCTTCAGGCGCCCCCTGCACCAGCCAGACGCCGGGCGCCAGCGGGACCGGATGCAGGGTCTGATCGGCGCCCGCAGTGGCCGGCTGCGGGGGCCACGATGCACACCCCCCAAGCAGCAACAGGAAAGAAAGGAATAGCCAGGGCATGTTCGTCACTACATTACATTATAGAATTTGCATATAAACAAAGGTTATGGATAAACTGCAAGCCGTCAATCAGGCGCGGCGCCCGGCGACGCCCTCAGGGTACCGCCAGGCGACGGAAAAACACGGTAGCCCCGGGCTGCCGTGCCCGACACGCAGCCGGACACCCCGGTCCGGGCCCGTTCGCAGCACCGTGTAGTGGCACGGACCTTCAGGCGCAAGGAGACACAAGATGAAACCAGAGAAACTGCGACAAGGCCGTATCCGGAAAGCCCCCGAGTCTTTTCTGGACGCCCGGTTTCTCAATACGCTGAAGAAGGAAGGCCTCAACGCGGACCGGCGTGCATTCCTGCGCAAGGCCTTTCTTGCCGCCGGCGCGGCCGCATCGGCGGCCCCGCTGAGCCAGGCCATGGCCAGCGACGACCCCGACATCGTGAACATCCCGGAGTGGTCGCGGACGCTGGGCAAACCCGTCGGCACCAACCCCTATGGCCAGCCGTCGCGCTACGAGCGCAATGTGATCCGGCGGGAAAGCCCCGGTCTGTCACCGGTCCCGCAGGCCTCGGTGGCCTTCACACCGCTGCAGAGCACATTCGGCATCGTCACCGCGTCGGGGCTGCACTTCGAGCGGCACCACCAGGGCTGGGTCGACATCGACCCCAGCCGGCATCGGCTGATGATCAATGGCCTGGTGAAGAACCCCCGGGTCTACACCATGGACGACCTGATGCGGATGCCCTCGGTGTCGCGCTTCCACTTCATCGAATGCGGTGCCAACACCGCCATGGAATGGGGCCGGGTCGCCCTGCCCACCGTGCAGTACACCCACGGGATGCTGTCCGGCTCGGAGTGGACCGGCGTGCTGCTGTCGACCCTGCTGGATGATGCCGGTATCGACTTGAAGCGCGCCCGCTACATCATGGCCGAAGGCGCGGACGGCTCCAGCGAGAACCGCACCATCAACCTCGAAAACGCCCTGGACGACGTCATCGTCGCCTACGGCCAGAACGGCGAAATGATTCGCCCCGAACAGGGCTACCCACTGCGCCTGGTCGTCCCCGGTGTGCAGGGGGTGTCATCGATCAAATGGCTCCGGCGCATCGAAGTCGGCGACAAGCCCTGGGGTGCCAAGGACGAAACCAGCGGCTACTCCGACCTGATGCCGGACGGCAAGCTGCGCATGCACACCTCCATTCAGGAGGCCAAGTCGGTGATCACCACCCCCTCGGGTGGTCAGCAACTGATCGACAAGGGCTATTACAACGTGACCGGGCTGGCCTGGTCCGGGCGCGGCCGCATCAAGCGTGTTGATGTTTCGGTCGACGGCGGCAAGAGCTGGCGTACGGCCCGCCTCGACAGCGTGGTCCTGCCCAAGTCGCTGACCCGGTTCAACATCGACTGGGTCTGGGACGGCAGCCCGGCCATCCTGCAGAGCCGGGCCATCGACGAAACCGGCTTCGTCCAGCCCACCTATGCCCAGCTGCGCGAAGTCCGTGGCACCAGCAGCGTGTATCACAACAACGCCATCCAGTCGTGGCGGGTTGATGAAAAGGGCTGGGTCTACAACGTGCAGGTCAGCTGAGGAGCGCCCGACGATGAACGCGAAACTGCTACTTCCGCTGACCGCCCTGCTGTTGAGCGCCTGCTCTCCCGACACCGCGCCACCGTCGACAGCGGCGGCCCCCGCCGCAACCGCGTCCGCTACGCCCCCGCCCCGTATCACCGAATACACCCATTTCAGCGGCATCGGCCGCAACGCGACCGCGAACGAGGTCGCGGCGTGGGATATCGACGTCCGCCCGGACTTTCAGGGCCTGCCGGAAGGCTCCGGCAGTGCCGAGGAAGGCGAGGAGATCTGGATCGAGAAATGCGCCAGCTGCCATGGCGACTTTGGTGATGCCAACCACGTGTTCTTCCCGCTGATCGGCAACACCACCCTGGCCGATATCGACAGTGGCCAGGTCGCGGCCCTGCAGGACCCCGGCAAGGTGCGCACCACGATCATGAAGGTGCCGTATGTCTCCACCCTGTGGGACTTCGTCTACCGCGCCATGCCCTGGAACGCACCAAAGACACTGAGCGCCGACGAAACCTACGCGCTGGTCGCGTACATGCTGAACCTCGCCGAAGTCATCGACTACGAAGAACCGCTCAGTCACGAGAACATCGCCACCTACCAGGCCCGCATGCCCAACCGCAACGGCATCACCTTTGACCACGGCATGTGGAGCGTGGATGGCGAACCCGACACCCACAACACGGCCTGCATGAGCGACTGCCGGGCCACCGTGGAAATCAGTTCCGAACTGCCGGAATTCGCCTATGACGCACACGGCGACCTGGTCCCGCAGTTTCGCAGCTTCGGCCCGGTGCGCGGCTGGGACCTGGGCCTGGGCGAGAGCACATCCGCCGAAGCCGCAGCCGGCAGCGTGCCCACCGGGATTCTCGGTGCCAACGGCTGCCTGTCCTGCCATGCCATGGACCGCACGATTGTCGGGCCGGCACTGGAGGACATCGCCAAACGCTACGGCCCGGACGACCGGGCGTACCTGACCAACAAGATCTACGCAGGCGGGGCCGGCGTCTGGGGCTCCATGCCCATGCCGCCACAGCCTGATCTCCCCGAAACCGATGCCGCGGCGATTACCGCCTGGCTGACCCAGTAACGACCCACACGATTGGAAGGAGTCCTGACCATGACAACGACCCGAAGACGTTTCCTCAAGCTTGGCGGAGCCATGCTGGGAACTCTGGCTACGGCAGCCCTGTGGCCCCTGCAGGCCCTGGCCGCACGGCCCGACGATGCCTTTCGCTCCAAGACACTGACCGACCTGGAAAAGCTGCTTGGCGGCAAACCCACCGAAAGCGCCGACATTGACTTCAAGACCCCCGATATCGCGGAAAACGGGGCCGTGGTGCCGGTCTCCATCGAGAGCAATATCCCGGGCACCCGCGAAATCATGATCCTGGTGGAACAGAACCCCAACCCGCTGTCGGCCGTTTTCGTCATTCCCGACGGCACCCGCCCGGCGGTATCGACCCGGATCAAGGTCGCCCAGACCAGCAACCTGATTGCCGTCGTCAAGGCAGACGGCCAGCTGTACAGCGCGACCAAGGAAACCAAAGTCACACTCGGCGGCTGCGGCGGCTGAGCCGCACCCCTGCGAAACCACAAGGATCACACCATGGCTGGAAAAATGCGCGTTCGCGCCCGCACCAAAAACGGCATCACCGAGGTCAAGGCCCTGATGTCGCACCCGATGGAAACCGGGCTGCGCAAGGACACCGACGGCAACCCCATACCCGCCCACCACATCACCGATGTCGAAGTGAAGCTCAACGACAAGGTGGTGTTGACCGCCTACTGGGGCGGCTCGGTTTCACAAAACCCCTTTCTGTCCTTTGAAATCGAGGGCGGCGAGGCCGACGACACGCTCTCGATCATGTGGAAGGACAACAAGGGTGAATCCCAGACCGAACAGGTCACGCTGAAGTAGCACCCCCGGACGACCGACCGCAGAGGAGAAGACAATGATCCCAACGCAGAAAACGGCGTGGTGCCTGACGGCCCTGCTGGCCCTGTCACCACTGGCCCTGGCCCAGGACGCCGACATCTTCGCCCAGTACCGCGAGATGTTTGGCGAGGACAACCCGGCCGAACTGGTGAGCTGGGATGGTGAGGACCTCTGGGTCGAGGAGCGTGGACCCAGACAGGCGTCGCTCGAAGACTGCGACCTCGGCCTCGGGCCGGGCGTGATCGAAGGCGCGTATGCCCAACTGCCCCGGTATTTCGAGGACGTGGGCAAGGTCATGGACCTGGAAATGCGCCTGGTGCACTGCATGGTCGAACTGCAGGGGCTGGATGCGGCGGCGATCACGGCTGACCCCTTCACCTCGCGTGGCGAACCGCAGACCGACCTGGAAAAGCTGGCCTCGTACATTGCCGGCCAGTCCAAGGGCATGCCGGTAAAGATCGACCTGGAACACCCGCAGGTCCGCCAGGCCTATGAGCTGGGCAAGACCATGTTTTTCTACCGGGCCGGCCCCTATGACTTCGGCTGCACCACCTGCCACAACCAGCCGGGCAAGCGCATTCGCCTGCAGGCCCTGCCGGACCTGAGCCCGGGCTCGAAGGATGCCGACACGGTGTACACCACTTGGCCCGGCTACCGGATCTCGCAGGGTGCTGTGCGCACCTTCCAGTGGCGCATGCGGGACTGCGGCCGCCAGCAACGTCTGCCGGAGATGACCTTTGGCTCGGAAATCGCCACGGGGCTGATCACTTATCTGGCTGCAGAAGCCAATGGCGCGCCCATGGATGCGCCCGGCCTCAAGCGCTAGGAGAAAACGACATGTCGCAGACCAACCTCCGCCGCCCTGCCCCGCAGGTCCTCATCCTCGCCGGGGCGCTGCTGCTTGCCGCCTGCTCGCCCGAGCGTGGCGCGGAAACCGGTACCGCGCCGGCCAAAACGCCGGCGACCGCATCGGCGTCCCCTGACAGGGACGCCGCATTCGAAGCCGCACTGAAGTCCTCGTTCCACCCCAAGGGCCAAGCCGGGCTCGACCGCCTGGAGCGCAACCGCATGCAGCGGGCCTGCAGCCAGCCCGAGGGGCCCTCGACGGAAGAAGCCCAGGCGATCATGAAAGAGGCCCAGGCCGGGGTGAAGTTTCCTGCCGACGGCAACTTCCTCGGCGACTGGAAGGCGGGCAAGGCCCTGGCCAGTATCGGCACCGGCATGCAGTACTCGGACGACCCGCAGACCCCGAACGGCGGCAACTGCTATGCCTGCCATCAGCTGGAACCCGAGGAGATCGCCTACGGCACCATCGGCCCGTCGCTGACCGGCTACGGCAAGTTGCGGGGGCAGAGCGAGGAGATGCTCAAGTTTGCCTGGACCCGCCTCTACAACCCGCATGCCTACAACGCCTGTTCGCACATGCCGCGTTTTGGCGATGCCGGCATCCTGACCGAGCAGCAGCTGAAAGACGCCATGGCCTTCCTGTTCGACCCGGAATCCCCGGTCAACCAGTAACCCGGCTCCACCGGCACATGCTAGCGAGACTGAACTGATGATGAACCGCCGCGAATTCATGCAGGTCCTGGCCGCTGCGGCCGGCGCGGGCCTTCCCCTGCTTTCCGGCTGCTCCAGCAGTGGCGGGGACCGCCCGGAAGGCGCTGCCAAGGCCCTGTACGACCTGCCCCGTTTCGGCAATGTGCACCTGCTGCATACCACCGACACCCACGCCCAGCTGACCCCGGTCTACTTCCGCGAACCGTCGGTCAACATCGGCGTGGCCTCGGCGCTGAACCGGCCGCCGCATCTGGTCGGTGAGCATTTCCTGAAGCACTACGGCATCCCGCCGGGCAGCGCCGCCGCACATGCCTTTACCTGCCTGGACTTCACCGAAGCCGCCCGGCAATACGGCAAGGTCGGGGGCTTCGCGCACCTGGCCACGCTGGTCAAGCAGCTCAAGGCCAGCCGGCCCGGCGCCCTGCTCTGCGACGGTGGCGACACCTGGCAGGGTTCGGCCACAGCCCTGTGGACCGATGCGCAGGACATGGTCGATGCCACCCTGCAGCTGGGCGTGGACGTGATGACCGGGCACTGGGAGTTCACCTA
>JBFHON010000108.1:0-8945 GCA_041593295.1 Oceanococcaceae bacterium
ACAGCTCCCGGGATATCGATATCTACGGGGTGCTGGAAAGCGGTCGCGAACTGCTGCTGACCAATGCGGTGACTTACGCCATCGTGGATGAAAACGGGGAAAGCGTGACCGACCTGGCCTTCGCCACCTTGCGGGGTGTGGGCACGATCACCGCCTATGCGCGGCCGGAAGCGGAAGACGGAGAGGCGGAAGTCAGCTATCCGCGGCAGGCGTTTCTGCGTGTGAGTTTCGACCCGACCCCGGCCGATGCCACCGAGGCCGAGGAAGCGGACGATGTGTTCGCACCGGACATCACCTTGCGGGTGCTGGACTCGGAACTGGTGCCCGACAGCTTCGCGGTGTCACCTGCCAGCCAGACGGTCCTGCCCGGAACCGGGATTACCTTCACCGCGACGGCGGACTTCAGCGGCCCGGCCGGTGACTTTACCGGTGTGGATGTGAGCAAGGATGTGCAGTGGCTCAGCAGTGACCTGGCCATCGCGACCATCAACAACTCCATCGGCTCCAAGGGCTTCGCCTTTGCACCCACGCAGCGGATCAGCACCAACGACGAAGGCGAGAGCGAGGTGATAGACAACCTCGGTGACCTCACGATTACCGCTCAGCGTTTCTCCGGTGCGGCTTCGGAAGACGAAGACAACCCCGCTGCAGAAGCGGCCCTGGTGGTAGGGCGTCCCAGTGTGGAAGACGGGGAAACGGCATTGAGCCCGGCAACCCTCGGGAGCCTGACGCTGTCACTGCTGGATGCCAATGAACCGCGCACGCAATACGAGAACTTCTTTGTCAGCGCAACCGGCACGCTGCTACGCGACGGTGAAGAGCTGGCGACGCAGAACCTGTCCGGTCAGGTGATCTGGGACATCGTCGACGGTGCCGAGTTTGCCGCGATCAGCAACCGCAGCGGGCGCAAGGGGCAGGTCATCGTGCTGACCGACCAGAGCGTTTCCATCACCGTGCGTGCGCGTTTTCTGAATAGCGTCGTCCAGGACAATGTCGTGAGCGGCACGCTGGAAATTTCATTGAACCCGGTCGCCGAAACGCCGTGAGCAGCGTTTCGTGCACCGTGATGCGGCGAGTCATCGCCGACAAGTTGCTCGCTGATGGCTTGAATTGGGAGTCAATCGCATGAACGCAGTCGCGTTGCCCATTACCGAATTCCACGACCTGAGTGACGCGAGTTGCGCAGACCGCATCCGCGCGGCCAAGCAGGCACTGGGTTCACGTCTGACAATTCTCGGCCACCACTACCAGCGTGACGAGGTGTTCCAGCACGCGGACATCTCCGGGGACTCCCTGAAGCTGTCGCGTCTGGCCGCCGAAAGCGATGCCGAGTTCATCGTGTTCTGCGGCGTTCACTTCATGGCCGAAGTTGCCGACATCCTGTCGCGTCCGGACCAGACGGTCATTCTTCCGGACCTGGCAGCGGGATGCTCGATGGCGGACATGGCCAATCTGGTCAATGTCGAGCGCTGCTGGAAGGAACTGGCAGAGCTGCTGGATGCCGAACCGGACACGCTGGTGACGCCCATCACCTATATCAACTCCGCAGCTGACCTGAAGGGCTTCTGTGGCCGCCATGGCGGCATTGTCTGCACCAGCTCGAATTCCGAGAAGATTCTAAACTGGTCCTTCGAACAGCGTGAAAAGATCCTGTTCTTCCCGGATCAGCACCTGGGCCGGAATACCGCACACCGCATGGGCATCCCGCTGGAAGACATGGTGGTGTGGGACTTCGACAAGCCCTATGGCGGCTTGAGCGCCGAGGATGTGCGTCGTGCGAAGCTGATCCTGTGGAAAGGCTTCTGCTCCGTGCACCAGATGTTCAAGCCGGAGCACATCGACAAGTTCCGTGAGCGTACCCCCGAGGGGATCGTCATTTCACACCCGGAGAACAGCTTCGAGGTTTGTGCCAAGTCTGACCATGTCGGCTCGACCGAGATGATTCTTGCGACAGTGCGTGCTGCCAAACCCGGCACCCACTGGCTGGTCGGCACCGAGCTCAACCTGGTCAACCGGCTGCACCATGAAATGAAACCCAAAGGTGTCACGGTGCAGTTCATGAGCCCGGTGATCTGCATGTGCTCGACCATGTTCCGTACCGACCCGCAGCACCTGGCCTGGACCCTGGAAAACCTGGTGCAGGGGCAGGTGGTCAACCAGATCGCCGTTCCCGAAGACGTTGCCGTGCCTGCCCGTACTGCACTGGAGCGTATGCTTCAGGTATCCCGCTGACTCGCCGCCAGCCTTACTTTTTCTCCCGCCCCAACGAGCCCTTGAATTACAGATGACAGACTTTCGCGCCCCACTCGCTGCCGCCGACCCTGCTATTGCCGACATCATTGCGGCGGAAGCCCAGCGTCAGGAGCAGCACATCGAACTGATTGCTTCCGAAAACTACACCAGCGTGGCGGTGATGGAAGCGCAAGGCTCTCTGCTGACCAACAAGTACGCCGAGGGCTTGCCGTCCCGTCGCTATTACGGCGGTTGCGAGTTCGTCGACCAGGCCGAAGACCTGGCCCGTGACCGGGCGAAAAAACTGTTTGACTGTGACTTTGCCAACGTGCAGCCGCACTCCGGCGCCCAGGCCAATGCCGCGGCATTCATGGCGCTGCTGCAGCCGGGCGAAAAATTCCTCGGGCTGGCGCTGCCGCATGGCGGGCACCTGACGCACGGTTCGCCAGTCAACTTTTCCGGAAAGCTGTACCAGCCGGTTCCGTACGAGCTGGACCCGGCAACTGGCGAGGTCAACTATGACACCATCCGCGAGCTGGCCCTGCGCGAGCAGCCCAAGCTGATCATTGGCGGTTTTTCCGCCTACTCGCGGATCATGGACTGGGCCAGGATGCGGGCCATCGCCGACGAGGTCGGGGCCAAGTTCATGGTGGACATGGCGCATATCGCCGGTCTGGTCGCTGCAGGCGAATACCCCAGCCCGCTGCCGCACGCACACGTGGTCACCACCACCACGCACAAGACGCTGCGCGGTCCGCGCGGCGGCCTGATCCTTTCCGCTTGCGGCGACGAAGCCCTGTACAAGAAGCTCAACAGCGCCGTCTTCCCCGGTCAGCAGGGTGGGCCGCTGATGCACGTGATTGCGGCCAAGGCGGTGGCCTTTGGCGAAGCGCTGCAACCCGAATTCAAGCAATACCAGAAGCGCGTGGTGGAAAATGCCAAGGCCATGGCCGAAGTGGTCATTGCGCGTGGGTACGACGTGGTTTCCGGGGGCACCGATGACCATCTGTTCCTGCTCAGCCTGCTCGGTCTGGAGGTCACCGGCAAGGATGCCGAGGAAGCCCTGGGCGCGGCGCACATCACGCTGAACAAGAACTCGGTACCCAATGATGACCGCTCGCCCTTCGTGACTTCCGGTCTGCGACTGGGTTCACCGGCAGCAACCACGCGCGGCTTCGGACCGGCGGAAATGCAGCAGGTCGCGGGCTGGATCTGTGACGTGCTGGATGCCCTGCAAAAAGGCGATGCCCAGGCCACGGTCGACAGCGTACGCGCACAGGTCGGCGAGTTGTGTGCACGCTTCCCGGTTTACCAGCAGGGCTGATTGACGCACCCTTAAGGCATGAAATGCCCGTTCTGTAACGTACCCGATACCCGCGTTGTCGATTCGCGTCTGGCAGCGGACGGGTATCAGGTGCGTCGGCGGCGTGAATGCCCCGGCTGTGCCGAGCGGTTCACGACCTTCGAAAGCGCCGAACTGGTCATGCCCCAGGTGCGCAAGCGCGGGGGTGAAACCGAGCCCTTCGATGAGAAAAAGCTGCGCAAGGGCCTGGAGCACGCCACCTACAAGACAACGGTCAGCCCCGAGCAGGTCGAGATTGTTCTCAATCATGTGATGCACAAGCTGCGCACCCTGGGTGAACGTGAGGTTCAGGCCGGCAAGATCGGTGGCTGGGTGATGGAAGAGCTGCAGGATCTTGACCAGGTGGCTTATGTGCGCTTTGCTGCCGTGTACAAGAACTTTCAGGATGTGGATGCCTTCCGCCGCGAGCTGGACCAGCTGGACAGCCAGCTCAGTCCGGAGATGAGCAAGAGACAGCTGCGCCTGCCGGTGGCAGAGTAGAACGATCATCGCTTCGCAAGGTATGGCATGACGACACCGGCTCAAGATGCGCACTACATGGCTCAGGCGCTGCGTCTGGCGGAAAGCGCAACCCTGGACGCCCGGCCCAACCCGCGCGTGGGCTGTGTACTGGTCAGCCCGGATGGTGAGGTCGTCGGTCGCGGCCAGACCCAGGCAGTGGGCAAGGCCCACGCCGAGATCATGGCCTTGCAGGAAGCCGGGGAGAGGGCCCGCGGGGCGACTGCCTACGTGACACTGGAGCCCTGCAATCACCAGGGACGTACCGGGCCCTGCAGCAAGGCGTTGATCTCCGCCGGGGTCGCCCGCGTGGTCTGCGCGGCGCGGGACGCCACGGCCACGGCGGCCGGAGGGCTGGCCGCCCTGCGCGAGTCCGGGGTCGCAACCGAGTCCGGTCTGATGGTGGCCTCGGCTCAGTTGCTCAATCCCGGCTTTCATCGGCGTGCCCGTGGCGGTCTGCCGTGGGTCAGGCTGAAGATGGCTTCCACCCAGGATGGCCGGACCGCACTCAACGACGGGCGGAGTCGCTGGATTACCAGTGCGGCGTCGCGACGGGATGGGCATTACTGGCGGGCGCGCTCGGACGCGATCATCACCGGCTCGGGAACCGTGCTGGCGGATGACCCGGAGCTGACGGTGCGGCACCTGCGCGAAATACCCAGGCAGCCACTGCGTGTGGTTGTCGACCGCCGCGCTCAGCTCGAATCCAAGCAGTACAAGCTGTTTGCCGGGGACGGCGACAGCCTCTGGCTGCACGGCGACCGCTGGACACCACTGTCGGTGCTGGAGCAGCTGGCCAAGCTGGACTGCAATGAAGTCCTGCTCGAAGCCGGTCCCACGCTGTCGGCGGCCTGGCTGGAAGCAGGTATCGTCGATGAGCTGATCCTGTATCAGAACCCGAGCCTGCTGGGCACGGGACGCAACCTGATCGAACTGACCGAGCCGGCCGAACTGGTCGATCGCCTGCGGCTGGATATCGTCGAACGCCGATACTTCGGGACGGACTGCCGTATCATTGCGCGCCCGCAGCAGCGCCAGCACTAAGCTTTTTCGCCCCACGATGTTTACCGGAATTATTGCCGCTCTCGGCCGCGTTGAAAGTGTCGTGGACCAGGGCGGGGACCTGTGCCTGCAGATTGATGCCAGCGATCTGATCGCCGCCGACGAACCCGGTGCCGAAGGGGAAAGCATCGCCATCAACGGCGCATGCATGACGGCGCGAGACTGGAACGGAGGAAAGTTCTTTGCGGACGTGTCGCGGGAAAGCCTCGACAAGACCTCGCTGGGGCAGCTGGTCGCCGGCGGCCGCGTCAATCTGGAACGCGCAATGCGGGCCAGCGACCGTCTTGGCGGGCATCTGGTCTCCGGCCATGTGGACGGCGTGGCAGTGCTTCGCAGCATCGACAGTGACGTGCGCAGCCTGCGTCTGGAGATCGAGGCACCCGCGGAGCTGGCCGCCTACATCGCACCCAAGGGCTCCGTCTGTCTGGAAGGCGTCAGCCTCACGGTGAACGCCGTTCGCGGTGCGCACTTTGACGTCAACATCATTCCGCATACCGCCGAGCACACGACCATTGGTCAGTGGCAGCCCGGCGCCCGCATCAACATTGAAGTCGATCTGGTAGCGCGCTATCTGGACCGGCTGCTGGAGGCCCGCAAGGGATGAACACCACCGAAGAAATCATTGCCGACCTCAGCGCCGGCAAGATGGTCATCATCATGGATGACGAGGATCGCGAGAACGAAGGCGACCTGATCATGCTCGCCGAGCATGTGCGTCCGGAAGACATCAATTTCATGGCGCGCTACGGCCGCGGCCTGATCTGCCTGACCCTGACCCGGGACCGCTGCCGGCAATTGCGCCTGCCCTTGATGGTGAATGACAACGGCGCCGCGCACGGCACCAAGTTCACCGTCTCGATCGAAGCGGCCGAAGGCGTAACCACCGGGATTTCCGCGCATGACCGCGCGCGCACGATCATGGCTGCCGTCGACCCCGATGCGCGGCCGGAAGACGTGGTGCAGCCGGGGCACATATTCCCGCTCATGGCCGAGCCCGGCGGTGTGCTTAACCGCGCCGGTCACACCGAGGCCGGTTGCGACCTGGCGCGACTGGCGGGTGCCAACGAACCGGCTGCGGTCATCGTCGAAATTCTCAATGACGATGGCTCCATGGCGCGCCGCCCGGACCTGGAAGTGTTTGCCCGCGAGCACGACCTGAAGCTGGGCACCATTGCCGACCTGATCCGCTACCGGTTGGCGAACGAGCACACCATCGAGCGTGTTGCGCAGACGCAGGTGCAGACCGAATTCGGGCCTTTCGACCTGTACATGTACGAGGACAGCGTGGACAAGACCGTCCACATGGCCCTGGTGCGGGGAAAGATCACGCCGGAAGATGCGCCCCTGGTCCGTGTCCACCTGCGTAACACGCTGTCCGATGTGCTCGGGGTCGAGCACCCGGACTTCGGCTGGCCGGTGCGTGATGCCCTGAAGACCATCGCCGAAAACGGTGCCGGCGTGCTCGTCGTTCTGCGCAAATGGGAAACGCCACAGGCTCTGGTGCAGACAGTCATCAACCTGCAGATGAGCGGTGGCCGCCAGACGAACGCCACGGATGCAGGCGCGGCGGAGGAAGACCAGGACTTGCGGACCTATGGTATCGGGGCCCAGATTCTTGCCGATATCGGTGTGCGTCGCATGCGTG
Source organism: Oceanococcaceae bacterium (assembly GCA_041593295.1). GTDB lineage: Bacteria > Pseudomonadota > Gammaproteobacteria > Nevskiales > Oceanococcaceae > MS8. The sequence goes on from JBFHON010000108.1 coordinate 6,801, forward strand.
TATTGTCCGCACCCAAGCGCATGCATGCGCTCTCCGGCTTCGGGCTGGAGGTCACTGAATATGTCCACGATCGCACGGAGTCCCCGCAATGAGCCCAGTATCAGTCCCAGACGATTTTCACGCCGAGACCCAGCTGGCGATTGTCAGCACCCAGTGGAATCCGGCCATCGTGGAATCGCTGGTTGAGGCCGCCTTCAAGACGGCGCGTGCCCGCGGTGTGGTGGACGAAAACATCGATCACTTCATTGTGCCCGGGGCCTTTGAAATTCCGACCTTCCTGACGCACCTGGTCGAAGAAGGCTACGACGGAATCATCACGCTGGGTGCCGTCATCAAGGGTGATACCGCGCATTTCGAATATGTCGCCGGTGAATGTGCCCGTGGTATCGCCGAAGCCAGCCGGCTGAGCGGGATGCCGATCGGCTTCGGGGTGCTGGCCACCTACAATCTCGAGCAGGCGCTGGAGCGCGCCGGCCCGAATGCGGAAAACAAGGGGCACGAGGCCGCGAATGCTGTGCTCGACATGGTTGAACTGATTGCCGAGTTGCAGGAAACCCATGACTGAGGCCAAGCCCGGAAACGACAAGACCGCCGAAGGCGGCAAGACGGTCCGTCGCAAACCTGCTGCCACCAAGGGTCGCCGGGGTTCCCGCTATGGCGCGGTGCAGCAGGTCTATGCGCTGCTGATCAACCCCCGGCCGGTGCAGGAACTGGTGCTCGTGGCGCTGGGCAGTGATCACCTGCGCGGGGCCGATCACAGCTACATGCAGACCCTGATTCACGGCGTCGATGAGCAGCGTGAAGCCCTCGATCAGGAGCTGGCTTCCGTTGTGGATCGCGGGCTGGAGCAGCTCGATGCCATGGAGCATGCGGTGCTGCTGGTTGGCTGCTACGAGCTGATCCACGAATTGACCTTGCCGGCCCGTGTTGTCATCAACGAAGCCGTGGAGCTGGCCAAGACCTTCGGTGCGACCGACGGGCACCGCTACGTCAACGGGGTGCTGGACAAGCTGGCCCGCCGTCTGCGTGCTGCCGAGTATGGCGCTGGATGAATTTGCGCTCATTGAGCGGTTCTTCCACTGGGCACCACAATCTGCGAGCACCGTGCTCGGTGTCGGGGATGACGCCGCCCTGTTGAACCCTGGTGGTGACGAGCAACTGGTCGTCACCACCGATACGCTGATCCGGAACCGGCATTTCGATGACCGCATCGCCCCGGAAGACCTGGGCTGGAAAGCGCTTGCGGTCAGCCTTTCCGACCTGGCAGCCATGGCTGCACGGCCGGTTGCATTCACGCTGGCGCTGACCCTGCCGGCCCCCGATGGCGAATGGCTGAACGCCTTTTCCCGCGGTCTGCGCGCCGCGGCGGATGATTTCGCGCTGGACCTGGTGGGCGGTGACACCACCCGGGGCGAACTGTCGATCACCATTACGGCGATCGGTCAGGTGCCGCCCGGCAAGGCCTGGCGACGGGCCGGGGCCCGACCCGGAGATGCCCTGTGGGTTTCCGGTTGTCTGGGCGATGCGGCGCTGGCGCTGCACCTGGGTGAGAATGCGCCGCGGGCCCTGCGTCAGGAGCTTGACCACCCCCAGCCCCGTGTTGCTGCGGCATTGCAATTGCGCGAGCAGGTGCGGGCTGCGCTGGACATCTCCGACGGTCTGAGCTCCGACCTGAACCACATGCTGGTGGCCAGCGGTGTCGGGGCCACGCTGCAGGTCGACCGGTTGCCACAAAGCCCGGCCTTTCGAAGCTGTGCCGCACCCGCCGATCTCAAGCACCACTGCCAGCTGCACGGCGGTGATGACTACGAACTGCTGGTCGCGGTGGCGCCCGACGAAGACCTGCAGCAACGCTGCCCGGCGCTGCGCTGGACCCGGATCGGTTGCATCGAGGCGAAGCCCGGCATGCGACTGGATGAGGGGCAGGGTAGAGTGGTCGCCCTCCAATCTGCTGCCTGGAATCATTTCGCATGAGTGTGCCCAACCCGAGTCTGTCCCAACTGGTGCGAAGCCCTGTGTTGCTGCTAGCTTTCGGTTTTGGCGCGGGTCTGGCGCCGCGTGGTCCAGGGACCTGGGGCTCCATGCTGGCCCTGCCGCTGGCGGCGCTGCTGCTGCCATGGCCGGCCCTCTTTCTGCTGGTCACCC
>JBFHON010000109.1:0-8918 GCA_041593295.1 Oceanococcaceae bacterium
CGTTTCACCGCGTTCGTTGACCGCTACCGTGGTTTTCATGAGCGTCGCCGGAGTCACCGTCTACGTGATCCGTCTCCTGCTCGGAGACGACGCTTGATTCCCTTTGTCGCTCTCGTCGCCGGGCTGATCTTTGGCCTGGGTCTGGCGCTGTCAAACATGATGGACCCGGCCAAGGTCCTCAATTTTCTGGATGTCGCCGGCAACTGGGATCCCTCGCTGCTGCTGGTCATGGGCGGCGCCGTCGCGATCACGCTACCCGGTTTCCATTTCATCCTGAAACGACCTCACCCGCTGCTGGACCGGCGCTTTTATGTTCCCGATGCGACACACATCGACGGCCCGCTGCTCCTTGGCGCGGCCCTGTTCGGCCTGGGCTGGGGCATCGTCGGCCTCTGCCCCGGACCGGCCATCGCCGCCCTGGCAACCGGCAGCGCACGGGTGTTCGGTTTCGTGCTGATGATGCTGGTGGGCTACCGCATGATGTGCTTTCTGGAGACGCGACGCACCGGAGCGCGCTGAGCGCCGCCTGCGCACCAGTACGGACCAGACCCTTTCTGCTCTGGTCACACAATCGTCACCATCTCTGTGCAACCCTGAAGCTGGGAACATGTTCCCTCGATAATTCAGGTATTTACAGCCGCTTTCTTTCCCTTTAGATTAACCAGAGGGCGCACCATCTTGGTGCCCTCCATGTGGCTGCTATCAGCCATGAATTCAAAGAGGGAGATAAAACAGATGAAAAACACGGTAACTCTGGGCGCCGGGCTGGCATCGCTGCTGCTGTGCGGCGGGGCTGCGGCCTATCAGTTCGAGGGAAGCGGCTCCTACACGGACTTCGACGAACTGAATGATTCCCGACTGGGCGTGCGGGGACAGTACTATTTCAACAACGTGGATGACTCGGGCGTCCCGCGCGCGGAAGCCGCGTTCCTGCGGCGTGCCAGCTCGGTAGGCCTCGCCTTCGCGACTTTCGATGAAGCCGATGTGGATGGTTACGCCATTGGCGGCGAAGCCTATGTGCAAAATTTCTTTGGCTCCGCCGTACTCAGCCGTACCGAAGCCGGCCCGGTCGAAAGCGACGACATCAAACTGGAAGCAGGCTTCCTGCCCATGGATGGCCTGCGTCTGACGCTGGGCTACGAGGATTTCGATCTCGCGGACCTGAGCACGATTTCCCTGAACGGCAAGTACGTCGCACCCCTGGGTGGTGACACCGCGATCAACGGGGAAGTATCGATCGCGCAGACCGATGATGATGACGACACCATGAGCTACAGCTTTCTGGCGGATTATTTTGTCAATGCCAACCTGAGCTTTGGCGCCGGCTATGCCGATACCGACCAGTCCGGTTCAGCCGAAGACATCACCCTGCGGGCACGCATGTTTGTCATCCCGACGCTCAGCGTTCAACTGCAATACAACATGCAGGACTTCAACGACCGCATTGAACTCGGTGTGACCGGGCGCTTCTGAAGCCGCCCGCCAATGCCGGACAGCCGGACTGCGCCAGCTGACGCAGTCCGGCTTTTTCATGCCTGGCGACAACCCGCCCCGAAGCTAGAAGCCGAATTTCTTCTTCGACTTGCCGCCGGCCACCTTGCGCAGCAGGTCTTCGATGGCACCGGGGCTGGAAATCAGCTTGCCGAAGGTCCCCATCGTCAGGTCCGGGTGAAACACGGCCGCGCGGAAACGCATGTGCAGCGCGACGACCTCACCACCGACAACCAGCATCTGGTATGGCAGGTAAGGCGTGGTCTTGAGCGCGGCTTCGGCATCAATCGTGTCGCGCAGGATATGGGCGTCATGGGCGCGCTTGTCGCCCACGTTGGCCCGTGACACGCCAAACAGCACCTGCTCGGTGCCCGGTATGTCCAGCCGGTAAACCTTTTCGGCACCGCCGGCCTTTTCTGCCAGCCCCTTTTCCACGGCGGCCACGGCCTGCTCATGGCTCTTGTAGGTGGCCAGTTCGTACACATCGGGGAAGTATTCCATCCCCATCATGTAGTGATAGCCCTTCAGTGCTTCGGCAGAACGCCCTGCAGCCGTGCCATATGCAGCCTTGGCACCAAGCGCCTCCGCCAGATGGCGGGCGGTCTGGGGTGGCGGTTCTGGCAGGCGGTATGCAGCCGCCATGTATGGCGGGTTGATGTAGCTCACCTGAATACCATCATCCACGGCCGTCAGGGCCACGTGGTTGGCTGCCCCAAAGCCCCCGAACTCGGACCCGGCACCGGCACCGGTCATCTCCGGCGTGGTCACCGCGATGACGTGCGCCCCTTCAAAGGGGCGATATTCACCCAGGATCGTGAATTGCTTGTCCTTGAGCGAGGCCCGCACCTTGTCGACCTCGGCATCCAGCGTCCCCTGCGCGGTATAGGCATGCACGAAAGGCTGCAGCAGCTCTTCAGCGGCTGCGGTAAAGCAGAGCAGGCTGCCGAGCAGCAGCGCTGCCATGGATCTGTAAATCGACATGATGTGGTGTCTCCCCCTGTAGTCGAATGTGGGCAATCAGTAGCGCCAGGCCACCCCGACGGTGAACTCGAACTGCTTCATGGTCAGCGTCAGGTCCTGGTCATTCGCATCCGGCCCGAAGGCGGTACTCATGTCGGTTCCCGAGCCGACCAGCGGCACGCCGGTCCCCAGCAGCCCTTCGCCGGCCAGGTCGACGAAGGTGGCCTCGGTATTGGACAGCGGGTTCTTGCCCCTGACCGACACCGGCGGCGCGTACATCAGCGACGTTTCGATAAACATGTTCTCGGACCAGCGCACGGACATGCCGGCAGTGAAGTGCTGCTCGATGACTCCCGGCGCCAGCGTGTTGAACAGCACCTCGGTCTTCGGGATCGGCTGTTTGGTTGTGCTGTAGCCCACGCGGAACTTGTAACCGCCAAAGGTGTACTGGAAGCCGAACTTGTAGATGTCCATGTCCTGCCAGCCAAAGCCGGGCCCGGTACGGGCCCCCAGGCAGGCATCACTGTCCGCATCCGAACCACCAAAACCCAGCGCGAAGAACAGGCGCGGCATCGCGCAGTTGTTCACGAAATCATTCGGGTCCATCGGGTTGGCCACCGAGATGATTTCGCTGTAGTTGATGCGCTGGTAGTCGGCGATCAGGCGCATGCTGTCCGAGAGCCGGAACGCCAGGCCCAGGTTCCAGCTCGACGGCACATCAAACCCGCCCTGGTCGGCGAACAGGCCCCGGTACTCGTCGAAGGGGTCCATCCACACCCGCGACTGATAAGAGGCGCCAATATTGACGAATGGCACCAGCCCGGTGAGAAAGCCCACCCGGTAGCCCCCGCCGTAGGCCAGGTCATGGCCCTTGTCGGAAACCCGGTCCGGGTCATTGGAAAACTGGGCAAAGGCCCCCAGGCCCTGCGCCGCAAAGCGGCTCATCGCCAGCAGCGGGGCGAAACCGATCGAGCTGCGATCACCCAGCTTGTAGGCCACCGAGGGCGAGACGAAAACGATGGCCAGGTCGACCCCGGCGCGGCTGTTCTTTTCCCCGCAGAAGTTCCCGGGACCACTGACCAGACGCCCGCCACCGAGCCCGCCGCGGCACTCTTCTTCCAGATCGAACAGCAGGGTTGTCGGCTCCGACATGCCCTGCGCAAAGATGGTGGTGCTGCCCAGGTATTCGGTATTGAGGCCGCCATTGCCGTACATGGAGATTCCCCAGCTGGCATGCTCGCCCCAGGCGCGGTTGTAGCTGATGGCAGGAAGCGGGTAGTACTCGTTGTGGCTGCGTTGCTGGTTGATCGGCGACAGCATCACGATGCCCTGCTCGGCATCGGCTCCCCGCTCGCTCGCGGTGTAGTCGCGGATTGGCGTGAACATCGACAGGGCGACTTCCGTGCTGTCCCCCATCCAGACCATGCCGGCCGGGTTGATGGTGACGATCAGTGCATCTTCAGGCAGCGCGGTTCCGGCGCCCCCCAGCGCCTTTTGCGCCGTGCTGAATCCGTGCGCGAAATACCCATTCGTCGCGGCCGCCAACAGAGGGAAAGCCCCCAGCAGCGCCACGATGCCCCATCGAACAGAACCGGTCCGTGACATGTCTCCCCTCCAATGTGATCGGCAAAGGGGCGAATGCTACCCCGGTATGCGCGATTTCACGTCTGGCATAACATTATCACAAAAAGTTATAGGCCAAAGACCGCGATTTCGTACCCTTCAGCGCCGGATGAAAACGCGAGAGTACGGGGCCTAAGAGCGGGGAACAACCACCGGCACGCCCGCCTCCTGCAGCTGCGCGAAGCCCCCCGGGCGCAGCACATGCACGGATGTGTAACCCGCCTCGACCAGCATTACGGCCGCCTTCAGGGCCCGGTTTCCGGAACGGCAGTAGACCAGCAGCGGGGCGGCGGGGTTCAGCCCCAGTGCGTCCACCGCCTGCGGAAACCGGTCCAGCGGTGCCAGGCGGGCCGCCACCAGATGCCCGGCAGCCCACTCCTCGGGACTGCGGACATCGATCACCGGTACCTGCGCCTCCAGGAGCTGCCGGGCGATGGTGACATCCACCAGCATGATGCCGGCGATATCTGCATCCGCGCCCCGCTGTGGCAGGGCCGCACAGGCCCCAAGCAGCACCAGCAGACTCAGCATGCCAGCACCCCGCAATGTGGCGATCCATGAACGCATATCGACTCCCACTCGCCAGGCTATTTGAGACTTCACTAATATACTCACCCAAAATTCCGCCGGCGAGACCGTATCTGCCGCAATCCATCGGAAACTTTCTGCATGAACACACACGAAGCCGTCGTCCGCCGCTGGGGCAAGCAATACCTGCCGTGGGTCGAGGATCTGGGCCTGATCCTGATCCTGATCGTCACCCTGATTGCCGGTGGACAGGCGATGTGGGCGATGCTGGAACACGGCACCATCGCGCTGGCGGACCTGCTGCTGCTGTTCATCTATCTCGAACTGGTCACCATGGTGCGCATGTACTTCACATCGCGAAAACTGCCGGTACGCATGCCGCTGTACATCGCCATGGTCGCCATCGCCCGGCATATCGTCGTCGACGCCAACCACTCGGAGTATCTGGGCATCCTGATGATTGCTGCCGCCGTGCTGATCCTGGCGCTGGCCGTGCTGGTGGTGCGCTTCGGGCACATTCACTATCCCTACCCTCCGGACCCGGACAGCCCCAGCCAGCCCACCGAAAAAACCTACTGACCGGCGTGGCAACCGGCGTCAGGCATGCTAGTTTGCGGGCTGCCTGCACCGGCAACCTGCCCCCATTGGAGACCAGCAAACGATGACCGACACCCCGCGGACCGCCTTCGTCACCGGAGCCACCGGCTTTCTCGGCCTCAATCTCGTGCGCGAACTGCTTGCCCAGGGCTGGCAGGTCACCGCCCTGCACCGGGCCAGCTCCAACACCCGGTACCTGCAGGGGCTGGACATCACCCTGGCCGAGGGCGACATCCTCGATCCCGAGAGCCTGGAAACGGCCATGCCGACCGGGGTGGATGCCGTTTTTCATGTTGCCGGCGACACCAGCCTGTGGTCCGGCCATGACGCCATGCAGACCCGCATCAATGTCGAGGGCACCCGCAATGTGGTCGATGCCGCCCTTGCCCACAAGGCCGGACGCTTCATTCACACCTCGACCACCTCGGCATTCGGGCGCCATGACAAGGTGGTCAACGAGCAGACCCCTTCACGGGCCGCAACATCGTCCGTCAACTACGAAAAGAGCAAATGGCAGGGCGAACAGGTCGTGCTGCGGGCCGTCCGCGAACGCGGCCTTGATGCGGTGGTCCTGAACCCGGCAGCCATTCTCGGCCCCTTCGATCAGCACACCTGGGCGCGCACCTTCTACATGCTGCGCGACGGCAAGATCGCGGCATTGCCCCCGGGCAGCGTCTCGTTCAACCATGTCCGCGAAATCGTCAAGGCGCATGTTGCAGCCGTGGACAAAGGCGTATGCGGGGAGCAGTACATCCTGGCCGGACACACGATGAAACTGGCCGACCTGCTGCACAAGATGGGCGCCTTGATGGGCTGCAAGGTCCCCACCGCCACCGTGCCCGGCTTCGTGCTGCAATGGATGGGCTTCCTGATGGGAATGTTCGCGCAGATCAGTGGCAATGAGCCGGACATTTCACCGGAAATGGCCGCCTTCATGGCCAAGAAAAATCTCTACGACAGCAGCAAGGCCGAGGCCACCCTGGGGCTGAAACCCACCGGCCTGGATGAATGCCTGCGCGATTCCTTCGACTGGCTCAAACAGGAAAACCTGCTCTGAACCCCGCCCCGGCGGTTCGCGCCAAAAGCGGACGAGGGCATCGCTGCCCCCGCCGAGGGCCCCAGCTCCTAGTGGAGTACGCGTGCGCTCGATGCTTCAGCTTCCAGCTGCGCGCGGGCGGCTGGCGACTGAATATCCTGGGGTAGCTCCTTTTGCATGCAGCGCTCGATCAGCGCCGCCCGGAGCAGTTCTCTCATCAGCCCCTCCGTGGAGAGCAACACACGTCGCAGCTCGGAGGCTCCTGGGTGACTAGAGTCGAAACTGATTGCCGGTCGACCACTGGCACTGACACCATGCAGTTGCAGCCCGTTTTCGAGGGCCTGATCGACAAGGTCGCGGGCAAGCTTGATATTCATGTGTGGTTCTCCATTTCCTAGCGTGGCGATCCCGGGCGCAAGCGCCGTTGCCACTTTCACATAAATTTTACATTTTCGATGATACCGGCCTGCTGCGCTTCTGCAAAGGTCGGCCCATAATTACTACTACACCCGCCAGCGCTGTCCGCCCGAGGAGCCTGCCACCATGAATCGCGGAAACCTGCTGCTCGGCCTGCTACTGACCGCCATCTGCGCCCCTGTGCTGGCCGCCGATGAAGCGGCGGAATTCCGCCAGTGGGCCCTGGAATACGAAACCATCGTGGAACGGGGGGAGGCCCTGTTCAGCGACCCTTTCTTCAGTGAAAACGGCCAGTCCTGTGCGGATTGCCACGCCGGCGCCAGCAAGACACACCCGGAGACTTACCCCAAGTACCGGAAAAGCCAGCAACGGGTCATCCAGTTCTGGGAGATGGTGAACTGGTGCGTCAACAAGGCACTCGGCAAACCGGCGCTGGCACCGGACTCCGCGGAGATGACGGCACTGGTGACGTACATCACGCACGCCAGCAAGGGTGCGACACTGCGCCCTGGCGGCCCCTAATTCGCCCAACAAGGCATGTCATGAAAACACCACGGGGCCTGGTCCCGCTCCTCGAAGACGGCATCATCGATGCGGTTCTCAGCCAACTCCGCAGCGGCAAGGAAGCCACCGTCTATGTGGTCGACTGCGGCGGCGAGCGGCGCTGCGCCAAGGTGTACAAGGACGCCGAAAAACGCAGTTTCCAGAACGCCGTCAAGTACCGTGAGGGGCGCAAGACGCGGGGCAGCCGCAATGCCCGCGCCGCGGACCGCCGCAGCAAGCACGGCCGACGGGTGCAGGAAGAGGAGTGGAAAAACGCCGAAGCCGATGCCCTGTACCAGCTCATGGCCGCAGGCGTGCGGGTACCGCAGCCCTACGGCATGTTCGATGGCGTCCTGCTGATGGAGCTGGTCTGCGATGAAACGGGCTACCCGGCCCCGCGGCTGAATGAAATCGACATGACGCCTGAGCAGGCCCGCGACTGGCATGCCTTCATGATCCGGCAGGTGGTGCGCATGCTCTGCGCCGGCACCGTGCATGGCGACCTTTCCGAATACAACGTGCTGCTCGACGAAAACGGGCCGGTCATCATCGACCTGCCGCAAGCCGTCCAGGTCGCGGGCAACAACAATGCCTTCGAGATGCTGGAGCGCGATGTCAACAACATGCGTGCGCTGTTCAGCCGCTTCGCGCCCGAGCTGGAGCAGACGCAATACGCCCGGGAAATGTGGGAGCTGTACCTCAAGGGCGAACTGCACCCCGACACCGAACTGACCGGCACCCATGTCGAGGACACCCACGCTGCGGATCTGGACGGTGTACTGGACCAGATCGAGGAAGCGCGCTGGGAGCACGAAATCCGCGAAGCTGGCCGCCGCGCGGCCGAAGAAGAAGAGGATTCCTGAGCCGCACCGCAGCGACGCTTGACCCGACAATCACGGGAACACTTCTTCCGCCCGCACTTCAAAGGCGGTCAGTGTGTTCGGCCCAAAGGTATTGCTGATCGCCACATCCGCCGCATCCCGGCCCCGTGCAATCAGTACCCGCCCGATGCGCGGCGTGTTGTTGCGTGGGTCGAAGGTGTACCACTGTCCGTCCAGATAGGCCTCGAACCAGGCGGCAAAATCCATCGGCCCGAACGGTGGCGTTTCGCCCATGTCACCGAGATAACCGGTGCAGTATCGTGCCGGGATGTTCAGGCAGCGACAGAAGGTCACCGCCAGATGGGCGTAATCGCGACACACACCCACGCGCTCCTGCATCACCTCCTGTGCGGTGCGGGTATTGCGGGCAAAGGCATAGCCGAACTGAATGTGCTGGTGTACGAAATCGCAGATCGCCTGTACCCGCGACCACCCCGGCGGGCTGTCACCAAACAGCTGCCAGGCCGTTTCTGACAGGCGGTCGGTCTCGCAATAACGACTGCCGACCAGGAACTGGAGGACCTCGTCCGGCAGCAGTTCGACCGGTGTTTGCTGGGCGTAGGGCATCACGATATCGCGCAGGCCGCTGTCGCGAATGACCGCGTCGGCGGACAGATGCACGGTTCCCGCCGGCGCGATGATGCGATAGCACCAGTTGCCGAAGTTGTCGCGGTAGGCGGACATGGGCACCGAGGGGCTGGCCCGCATGTGATCCGGGCTGAGCAGATCGGACACCCGGCTGAAGTGCACGCTGAGCGTCAGAATCATCGGCGTCGGTTGCGGGCACTGGTAGGTCAGGTCATAGCCAATTTGGATTTGCATGTCTGACTCCTGTCAGAGGA
>JBFHON010000110.1:0-8912 GCA_041593295.1 Oceanococcaceae bacterium
GATGATGCGGCCGGCGTGCATCAGCGCGAGATGGTCGCAATGTTCGGCCTCGCTCATGTAATGGGTGGTGATGAGAATGGCCACCTGCTCGATGCGCGCCAGATGCACCAGAATCTCCCAGAAACGGCGCCGGCCGATGGGGTCCACGCCAGAGGTTGGCTCATCGAGGAACAAGACGCGCGGCCCGTGCACCAGGGCGCAGGCCAGCGCCAGACGCTGGCGGATGCCCATCGGCAACTTGCTGACAAGCTGGGCTGTGACCCCGGAGAGTCCCGCCAGCGCCACCACGCGGCCAATGCGCTCAGCCAGACGACTGCCCGGCACGCCGTAAATGCGCGCAAACAGACGCAGATTCTCCTGCACCGTCATGTCCTGATACAGGGAAAACGCTTGAGACACATAGCCGATACGCCCTTTGATGGCCAGGCCGGCCCGGCGCATGTCCGCGCCCGCCACCGTACCCGCGCCGCCCGTGGGGGGCAGGATGCCGGTGAGCATCTTGATGACCGTCGTCTTGCCGGCGCCGTTGGCGCCCAACAGGCCGAAAATCTCCCCTTGGCGTACCTCGAAACTGACCCGGTCGACGGCGCGAAAGTGGTCGAAATCGCGGCTCAGTTCCCGCGCTGCGATGGCGATGCCGTCGCCCTTGGGCGGATCGCCATCCAGCCAGACCTGTGTCTGCCGGGCATCGTCCTGCCCGGCCGGTTGCCGCTGCTGCAACAGGGCGATGAAGGCGTCTTCCAGCTCGGGCGCCACGGCCTGCATCTCGCTCACCATCAGCCCCTCAAGCTGCGCTTCGACCTGCGCACGGGCAAGCTGCGGCGTCGCCCCCGGCACAAACACGCGTAACTTTGGTCCCACCGCTTCCTCCTGCGGGAAGCGCGTTTTTAACCGCAACAAAGCCTCGACCTGCGGCTCGGCCACCAGTTCGACCAGCGCGCCCGGCACCTCGCGCAGGATCGTGTCCGGCTCACCCTCGATCAGCACCCGCCCGTCGAACATCAGGGACAGGCGGTGAAAACGCGCCGCTTCGTCCATATAGGCGGTGGAGACCAGCGCCGTGACGCCGCGCTCGCGCAGCAATTGCGTGAGGATCATCCAGAAATCCCGCCGCGACACCGGATCCACGCCGGTGGTCGGCTCGTCCAGGATGATCAGCTCGGGCTCGTGGATCAGCGTGCAGACGAGGCCGAGCTTTTGCTTCATGCCGCCGGAGAGCTGCTTCATCGGCCGGTCGCGGAAATTGTCCAGGCGCGTCATGGCCAGCAGCTTGTGCTTGCGCTGGGCAAGTTCCGCGGGCGGCACATCGCGCAGTTCGGCGAAGAAATCGATGTTCTCCTCCACCGAAAGTTCGGGGTAGAGATTGAGGCCCAGGCCCTGCGGCATGAAACCGAGCCGGCCCTTGACCCGTTCGGCAGCAGCTTCGGAGTCGATCTTTTCGCCGAAGACGTGAAGCGTGCCGCCATCGAAGGAGAGCACACCGGCGATCGCTTTCATCAGACTGCTTTTTCCTGCGCCGTCGGGGCCGATCAGACCATAGATTTCGCCGCGGTCAATGCTGAGGCTGGCGCCGTCGACCGCCATCTGTTTGCGATAGCGTTTGACGAAATCCTGCACCCGCACGACGGGCGCGTCCTTACCTACCATCGCGGCCTGGCCCATGGCGCGTCCTCTTTCCAGCGGATCACGGCATCGGCCGGCAAGCCGGGCGTGGCGCGATGCTGCGGGTTGGCGTCCAGATAGAGCTTGACCGCGTACACCAGCTTGACGCGCTCATCCGGGGTTTGCACCTCCTTGGGGGTGAACTCGGCCCGGGCGGCGATGTAGCGCACCGTGGCGGACAGGGGCTCGTTCGGAAAGGCATCGGTGTAGATTCGCGCCGGCAAGCCCAGACGCACCTTGCCGATCTCGTTTTCCGGGACATACACCTTGAGATAGAGCCGGTCGAGATTGACGATGTCGAGCAGCGGCGCGCCCGCCGCCGCCACCTCACCCACGTCCACCAGGCGCTGGGTGATGACGCCCGCTGCCGGGGCGCGAAGGGTGAGATCGTCCTGCACGCTTTGCGCCTCGGCCAATGCGGCTTGCCCCTGCTTCAACTGCGCCGCCACTGCCGCCACCTCATCCACTTTGGCTTGAATCCGCTCCCAACCCAGGCGAGCCTGAGCCAGTTGCTTCTCGCCGCGCTCGACCTCTTATTGCGCGGAAATCGCCTGATTTCGCGCCACCTGCCAGGCCAGATCCATCTGCTCGTAACGCCGCCTATCCACCGTGCCGGTCTCCACCAGCCTGCTGAAACGGCTGGCATCGCGCCCGGCCTGCTCCTCGCTGGCGCGCGCCGTGGCCAGTTGGGATCGGGCCAGAACCACAGTGGCTTCGGCAGTCTGTACGATCAGCGGCACTTCCTTTCTCGATACCACCAGCGCGGTTTGCGCCGCCTTCAATTGCGCCTCCATGGCGGCGGCCGCCTGCCGAGCCTGATCGACCCGGGCGCGGGTCTGCGCATCGTCGAGCCTGAGCAGCACCTGCCCCTGCGCCACCCGGTCGCCCTCGCGAGCCAGCAGTTCGGCGATTTTGCCCGGGATTTTGCCGGCCACCGCATAGTGGTCACCCTCGATGCGGCCGTTGGCCTGGATCAGGCCCTCCGGCAGGGGCGGCTGACGCAGCCACAGCCACCCGGCGGCGAGGGCGACGACAGCGATCGCTGCCAGGGCTGCCAGGGCTGCCAGGGCTGCCATCGGCAGTTTGGGCGATAGTTTCATGGTCGGTTTCCTTTTCACATTCTCATATTTCGCCCGCCGCGCGTTTCAACCGCAGTCCGGCCAGTACGGCATCGTAGAGTGCATTGACGTGGTTGTTTCGGCTGACCAGGCGCAGCGTCTCCGCCGTGAGTACCTCGGTGTTGGTGGCAAGTCCGTTGGCATAACGATCCCGATTGACCCTGAGGTTTTCCTCCGCCTGCGCAATCGCGCTTTGGGTGACTTCGACACGCTTGCGGGTTTCCTGGATATCCAGCCAGGCCTGGCGCACCTGCAGCTCGATGACGGTAGCAAAATCGTCGCGCCGCTCCTGCAGCGCCGCCTCCTGGTGATTGACGGCATCCGCGCGGTGATTCGCCATGCCGCCGTCGAACAGGTTCCAGCGCGCCCCCAGGGTGGCTGACCACTGCCCCGGATAAACCTGATAACGGTTCTCCTGATAACCATAACCGCCGCTCAGCGCGACCTGCGGCGCGGTTTCAGCGCGCACGGCGGTTGCCTGGTGGCGCAAGGCGCGGATTTGATCAGCCAATGCACCGAGTTCCGGCCGTTGCCTGAGCGCCCGTTCCGCCACGGTGGGCAGTGGTTCGTTTGTCGTTTCAGGGGAAATCTCGTCCAGCGTAACCCCTTGATCCAGCGGCCGCCCGAGCAGGCGGTTGTAGGCGGCGCGGGTAATATCCACGGCGTTCGCCGCCCGGATCGCCTGCTGTCGAGCGTCAGCCAGGGCGACCTGTGCGGCCAGCAGGTCGTTGCGGGCCACCACACCCTGCTCGAACAGGTTCTGCACATCGGTGGCGTGGGCCTGCAGGCTGGCGACATGGCTGTTGGCCACCGCCAGCCCCTGCGTGGTGCGCAGCACGGTGGTAAAGGCCTCGGCGACGCGCAGCTTGAGTTCCTGCATCTCGCCCGCCTCGCCGTAGCGGGCCGCATTCAGACTAGCCTTCGACGCCTCGATACCGCTTGTAATACGGCCGCCGGTGTACAAAGGCAGCGTCGCCATGGCCCGGTAGGCGTAACTTTCCCGCTGCGCCACGGCAAACTGCTGGGAGGCGCCGCCCAGCTCGACGCGTGAGGTCGGCGCATTGTCGAGTGCGGTATATCCCGCCTCCAGCGACACGCCGGGAAGACGGGCGGCCTCGGCGGCCTGTGCCAGGCTGGCAGCGGCGGCGGTGTTTTGCTGCGCCGCCCGCACGCCGCGATCAGCCGTCAGAGCGGCCTCCCAGGCCTGTTGCAGCGTCTCGGCGCCGGCACTGCCGGAAAGCAGGCAGCCGACTAGAAGCGCATGCCGTAATTGCCCTAGGCGAATGGCTGCGGTTGTCGTTGACATCATGAATTTTCCTCTTTGAGTGTTTCTGCCGCATGGCCTCCGGGCGAGCGGCGTTCGAGCAGTAAATAGAACAGAATTGGTACCACGATCAGCGTCAACACCGTGGCGGCCAGGGTGCCGAAAATCAGCGAGATCGCCAGCCCGCCGAACACGGCGTC
This sequence comes from Oceanococcaceae bacterium, assembly GCA_041593295.1. Classification (GTDB taxonomy): domain Bacteria; phylum Pseudomonadota; class Gammaproteobacteria; order Nevskiales; family Oceanococcaceae; genus MS8. Next base: position 4,245 of record JBFHON010000110.1, read on the forward strand.
GCTGAGCATGACCATGCTGCCGAGGATGATGGCCAATGCGGTCAGGAGGATCGGACGCAGACGCACCGCCCCCGCCTCCAGAATGGCTTTCCGCAAGTCCATGCCCTGGCGCCGATAATCCAGCACAAAGTCGATGATGAGCAGGGAATTGCGCACCACCACACCGGCGAGGGCAATGACCCCGATCATGGAGGTAGCTGTGAAGGGTTGCCCCATCAGCCAGTGCCCCGGAAAAACACCCGCCAGCCCCAGCGGAATCGCGGCCATGGCGACCAGGGGGATGGCGAAGGATTGGTAGTAGGCCACCAGCACCAGATAAATGAAGGTAAGGGCGATCCCCAGCGCACCGAGCATGTCGCGATAGGTATCCAGCGTCATCCGTATCTCGCCATCCCACAGTAGACGGTAGCCGTCGATGGTGTCCGGTGTCGCGGGATTGAGGCGCAGATTGGCGGTGCCGAGGCGCTCGCCGTTCGCCAAGGGCATCCCGTCCAGCCGCTGGTCCAGGTCGAGCACGGCGTATACCGGGGCGGTGTGGCCAAGCTCGCCGCCGATGAACACGATCCGCTCGCCGTCCTTGTGCTGGATGGGTCGGTCGGCCCAGGCCGATTCGACGCGGACCAGCCCGGATAACGGCACGCTTTTTCCCTCCCGGTTGGTCAGGTAGACCCGCGACAGCAGCGCCGGGTCGATCTGGTGGCGGCGCGGGATTTGCAGGCGGATGGGGACAGCGTTCTTTTCCCCTGCAATATGTACGCGCCCGAGTTCCTCGCCGTCCAGCAGGCGACGCAAGGCTATTGCCACCTCGCCCGTGGTCACGCCGGACAGGGCCGCCTTTTCCCGATCCACCACCAGCCGGTACTCCTGCACGTCATCCGGTTCGGAATCGTTCACTTCGACCATGTCGTAGGTGTGCTTGAAAGCATCCTTGACCTGCTTGCCGATTGCCCTGAGTTGCCCCAGCTCCGGCCCGTAGATTTCGGCCATGACCGTGGCGCGTACCGGTGGTCCAGGGGAATCCTCGAGCAGCTGGATGACGCTGCCGGGATAACGCGACTGGATCGCCATCAGGCGCTGGCGCAGTTCGCGCACCATCTCGATCGAAGTCTTGCTGCGCTGTGCCTTGTCGATCAGGTTGACCCTGATCTCCGCCACGTGCGGCCCCGCCTTGTTGCCGGCGCCGCGCAGCAGCCCGTTGAAATCAATCACCCCGGCCTCGCCGATCCAGCTCTGGTAATTGAGGATCAGCGCGTTCTCCCGCAACACGGCGCCGATTTCGCGCACAGCCCTGTCAGTGGTTTCCAGCGGAGTGGGCTCGGGCATGTCGAGGGTGATGTTGAAGGTATTCTTGTTGTCCTTAGGCAGCATTGCCATCTCGACGCCAAGCCAGGATTGCGCCCCGCTTATTCCACCGGGCCGCACGAACTGCCACGCGGGTTGCAGCAGGGAAAGGAGAATAACTGCGACCACACCCAGCAAGACGCCCCGGCGCAACCGGGGGCGATCGATCATGGGCGCCATCAAGGCATGGTAGAAACGGTGCAGCCGATCCTTGGGATTGTGGTCTTCAAGGTCATGCCCCTCGCCGGGTTTGAGCCAGCGGTTGGCCGCCCAGGGGGTGACGGTGTAGGCCACCAGCAGCGAGGCGAGCATGGCAATCGGCACGGTGAAGGCGACCGGGTAAAAATATTGCCCCGCCATGCCGGTCACCATCAGGAGCGAAACGAACACCAGCATCACGGCGATGGTTGCCAGATTGGTGGGGCTGCCGATTTCATTGGTGGCCTGCACCGTGACCGCGCGCTTGTCGCGCCGGCCCAGGCGGGCGTAATGGCGGTGGATGTTTTCGATGACCACGATGGCCGCATCCACCAGCAGGCCGAGAGACAGGATCAGGGCGAACAGGGTCACGCGGTTGATGGTGGGGCCGAACAGGTAGTTCGCACCCAGGGTCAGCCCCAGGATCAGGGGCACGCTCAGGCCCACGATCAACGCCTCTTTCAGGCCGAGAAAGAAGACCATCACCAGGAACACCGAGAACACCGCGATGCCCAGATGCTCGATCAGCACATTCACGGCGGCGTCGGCCTTTTGGCCGTCGTTGCGGGTGACGACGAGTTCCACACCGGCGGGGACGAACTGCTGTTTCATCCGCTCAATGCGCGCGAGCACCTCGTCGGCGACAACCACCGCATTGGTGCCGGGTTTCTTGGCGACCGCCAGGGCCACCGCCGGAATTTCCGGATCCAGGCCCTTGCCGAAACGCGGGTCCGCGGGGCCGAAGGCAAAGCGCGATAGCCTGGTGCGCTCGTCGGGCGGGCCATCGATGATCGTCGCCACGTCACCGAGATAAATCGGGCGACCGGCGTGGCTGCCGACAATCACCCGTTTCAGGTCGTCCGCCGAGGTGAGAAACCCGTCCAGGAACACACTCCGGTTTTGCCCCTGTTGCACCACGCTGCCCAAAGGTGCCGAGACATTGGCGGCGGCGAGGACGCCGCGAATCTGATCGACCGTCACGGCGAACGCCTGCAAACTATCCGGCTCCAGTTCCACGCGCACTTCCCGGTCGCGCCCGCCTTTTACGTAGGAGGCAGAAACGGATTCCAGGCTGCGCAAGCCGTCAAGCAAGCGATCGGCCAGCCGCTTCAAGGCGTAATCGTCATACGTCTGCGAGGCCAGGGTAACGGTCACGATTGGCACGTCGTCCACGTCCACGCTGACGATGAGCGGGGCACCGGCATCGGCGGGCAGGCGGTCGCGCTGACCGAGGATCCGGTCGTAGAGCTTGACCAGGGATTTTTCCTTGTCCTGCCCCACCTTGAACTGCACGGCGAGGATGCCGACAGAGTTCATCGCTGTGGCGAAGGTATGGTCGACACCGGGAATCTGCTTGACGATGCCCTCCAAAGGCCTGATCACCAACTGCTCCACCTCTGCGGCGGAAGCACCGGGAAGGAACACCCGCACCTGCGCGCCGGGGACGATGATTTGCGGGTTTTCCTCGCGCGGGGTGAGGGTGATGGCGAGCGCGCCCAGCAAGGTGCAGGCCAGCATGAACAGCACCGTCAGCCTGGAGGTGACGAAGGCTTCAGCCAGGCGCCCGGCACTGTTGAGTTTGAGTTTGCTCATGGACGAACCTCTCCGGCGATGCGGTCGCCCTCGCGCAAGCCGGGATCGACTGCCGCCACGATGCGCTCGCCAGCCGCAAGGCCAGCCGTGACCTCGATGCGGTCAGGCCACTCGCGCCCCGTGCGCAACCAGCGGAAGCGCGCCAGGCCTGCTTCGTCCACCAGGAACACGCCGCGCAGCCCGCCCCGTTCCACCAGCGCCTGCGCCGGAACCAGCAGCGATGGGCTATCTCCGACGGCAAAGCTGGCGCGCCCGAACATGCCCGGCATCAGGCCCGCCGTTTCGGGCAGCGCGACCTTGACCAGATAGCTGCGGGTGACCGGATCGCCCGACGGCACGACACGGCTGACGGTGCCTTCGAAAACCTGGGTCAGGGCATCGATCTTGACGCGCGCCCGACTCCCCACGGCAATGGCGGCCACATGGGCTTCGCTGACGGAAGTTTCGAACAGCAACGCGCGCCCGACCTCCAGCGTGAGCATCGGTGCGCCCGGTGCAGCGAGATCCCCGGCCTGCTTCAGGCGTGCCACCACGACACCATCGTCGGGGCTCCTGATGTCGACGTAGGCGCGCTGCGCATTCGCCGTGTCCTGCGCGGCTTGCGCCTGATTCAGCGACTCCCTGGCAGCGTCACGCTTGAGGCGGACTTTGCGCCACTCATTCTCGGAAACGCTGGCACGCTCATACAGGCGCTGGAAGCGCTCGAAATCGATCTGGGCATCGGCTAGCGCCGAACTTGCCGCACCGACGCCCGCCCGGCTCTGGCGGATCGAGCCTTCGACGTCGGCGCCGTCAAGCCTGGCGATAATCTGTCCGCGCCGCACCCGGTCGCCCTCGCGCACCAGCAGCTCGTGGATGTAGCCGCTCATCCTGGAAGTCACCTCGATGCGCTGGTCGGACACCACGGAACCGACGGTCGTATAGTCGATCGGGAGTCCGGCCGAAGCCACTTTGACTACGGCGAGGTCCCAACTTTTTGGGGCGGGCTGGGGCTGTGCCTCCGGCGCTTTGCCGCAGGCGCTCAGGAGCGCGGACAATGCAAGTGGCGCTAGGAAGGTAAGTAGAAGTTTTCTATTTTTTTCCACGAGAGGGACTTTCATGATGATGTCGATGTACAGATTTTTGGATTGCATTTAGATGCCTTCGCGCCGATTCTTGCCGCGATCAGTTCAGCCAGTTCGAGCGGACGCCCGTTCCCCGTGGCCGTCATGATGGCCCACGCTTCCTCCGTCGCCAGGAGGCACAGATCGAGCGCGGCGCCATGGAGGGCCGTGCGCGCCTGGGAGGGTGCCATGTCATCGGCTTCTTGACGCAAAACGTAGCTTGAAACGAGATATTCGGCGTAACGCCGGGCCGTGCCGACAAGAAGCTCTGGATAGCCCGCGAGGGTGGCGCCCGTGGTGCCGGCCGCCTCACCTAGCGGCGCAGCCAGTAGCCGCAACCGCAACGGGTCGTATGGCGAACGTTGATCCAGTCCCAGACTGGCTGCCTCCAGCTCCGAAGCCCGGTTGACCGCATCGGAAACCAGGGCCAGAA
>JBFHON010000111.1:0-8855 GCA_041593295.1 Oceanococcaceae bacterium
GCCCGCACCCCGGAAGTGGTCGCCGCCTCGCTGCAGTTGCAGGCTCTGGTCGAGGCAGACCCGGTCATGCCGCCGCGGGCGACACTGTCATTCAGTGACTACATGATGGAAGGCAACCGGCTGTTTTCCGGCGGAGACCCCAAGTGGTATCCGCTGGACCCGACCCGGTCTTCGGTCGCCGCGGCGAGCAATGCGGTGACCTTCGGTACCGACCCGGTGAACTTTGCCCACATCACCGACTTCGAGTTTCAGAACTCCACCGTGTCGCTCTGGTACAAGGACAACAAGCAGGAAACCGTGGATGCAGCGCTGGCCAGTGCCCGTCGCGCGGTGGAAGTCGTCGGCGAGGACCACCCGACCTTCCGCATCCGTCTGGCCACCGGCAATATTGCCCTGCAACAGGCGATGAACCTGGTGGTGCACCGTTACCACTGGCTGATTCTGGGCATGCTCAACTGCGCGATCTTCCTGATCTGCTGGTATGCCTACCGGTCGACCGTAGCCGCAATCATCGTGCTGATTCCGGTCAACCTGTCGAACTTCCTGCTCACCGCCACGATGCACGTGATGGGCATCGGGCTCGACATCAACTCGGTCATGGTGGCCGTGCTGGGTGTCGGTGTGGGTATCGACTACGGCATCTACCTGCTGTCGCGGATTTGCGAGGAGTACACCGCCAACGACAAGGACTGGGTCGTGGCGATACGCGAATCCCTGACCACGACCGGCAAGGCGATTCTGTTCACCGCGACGATCATGCTGATCGGAATCCTGCCCTGGTACCTGCTTTCCGACCTGAAGTTCATGGCGGACATGGGCCTGCTGCTGGTCGCCATCATGCTGATCAACATGGTGCTGGCACTGGTGGTGCTGCCGTTGCTGATCTGGCTCATCAAACCCAAATTTGCCGCACGTGACGACCTGATGGTGGGCGAAAGCATCGACCTGTCGCAGTTCAAGACAGCGGCTCCGCAGACCACCGACACCGAGGGGCTTCCCCCGCTGGCCGCACATTCTCCGGCCTGACGACATTACCTACGAGGAGACGACAACATGAATATCCGCAAGTACGACTTCAATTACGGCCGCCGGAAATTGATGGAAAACACGGCTCTGGGGCTGGGTGCCGGGGTGCTGATGCCGCTGGCCGATGTCTTCGCTGCCGAAGGCGACATCAGCAAGGCCTATCCGGAAGAGCATCTTTCCATCGAGATGTACACCAAGGGCAAGATCAACACCGGCGACATCATCGACGCCAGCAATGTCGATCTGATCAAGGAACTGTTCGACCCGAGCATCTATGACCAGATCAAGAATCTCGGGCGCAAGATCAAGATTCGCAAGACCACCACCGACTTTTCGAAGATGTTCCCCAAGGACTTCTACGAACTGACGCTGCGCAACGTGGGCAACGGGGTCACGGCGAAATGGGATGCCCAGGGCAATGTGCGCTCACCGGACGGTTCGCCCTGGGTGGGTGGGGTGCCATTCCCGGACCCGAAGACGGGTGAGGAACTGCAGGCCAACCTGGCCATGAGCTGGGGACGCGGCAACTACTGCCAGTACGCGATCAACGATGCCGTGTTCAACAACGGCAAGAAAGCCTACGACTACGAGTTCGTGTGGGCCGAGCTGCAGATGTCGGCACGCCCCGATGGCAAGATCCTGATGGGTCGGGACGATCTGGTCCGGCTGCAGACGGTGTATTTCACCTCCACCCAGGATGTGGCCGGCAGCTCCTTCCTGTCGGTCTGGTATTACGACCAGTCCAAGTTCCCGGACCTGTATGGCTACCTGCCGCAGTTCCGTCGGGTGCGCCAGTTCCCGACCAACCAGCGCTTTGAGCCGCTGATTCCGGGTGTGACCTGGTTCCTCTCCGACCCCTGGGGGGCGGGTGATCCGATGCGGACCTGGAGCGAGTACAAGATCATCGAACGCAAGCCGATGCTCGGGCCCTTCAACACCAACTTCGTCGGGACCGACAACTGGAACACCACCACGCACGGTGGGGAAAGCGGCGAAATGTTTTTCGATACCGAATACGAACTGGCACCGGAAGTGGCGGTGCTGGAGTCGAAGCCGACCGGGTACCCGCGGGCACCCGTCGGTCACCGTCATTGCTATGTGGATACCCGCATGTCGCTGGCCGGCTCGTCGATTCGCTATGACCGTCAGGGCAAGATGTGGGTCAACTTCGAAGCCGGCTACGGCCAGCAGATCGACCCGGTCAACAATATCGAGATCAAGGGGCCCGATGGCAAGAGCACGGCCTGGTCGTGGATGTATGTGCTTTCCTACGACCACCAGAACCAGCGCATGAGCCGTGCCCGGCACCTCGAAGAATGTGCCGGTGGCTGGCGCAGTCAACTTGGTGGCGATGACGAAGAAGCCTATGACACCTTCTTCACCCAGCAGGCTCTGCAGCGTCTGGGGCAGGTGTGATGCGGACTGCAGCGATCAGCCGTGGTGCGGCCGTTGCCGCCTTCACTCTGGTGGCCGGCCTCTCGGGGCCGGCTGTTGCGGCGGATACGGACCGCGGCGTGCATAGCTACTCCGCCGGCAGTGAGTTGTTGCGGCAGGGCACGCCGCATGCGGCGCTGTTCGACATCAGCTCCGATGGCGGGCACCTGCTGGCCGTGGGGGCCGGTGGGCAGATCATGCGCAGCGACGATGGCGGTGTGAACTGGCAGCCGGAATCCACACCGGTCCCACTGGCATTTCTCGGTGTCTCCGCCGCTGGCAGCCACGCCGTGGCCGTGGGCCAGATGGGCACCATTGCCTACCGTGCAGCGGCCGGGGAATGGAAACTGGCCGAAAGCAACACGCAGGAGCGCCTGTTTGATGTGTCGATCAACTCCCGTGGAATCGGGGTCGCGGTCGGCGCTTTCGGCGCGCTGCTGCGTACCGAAGATGGTGGCCGAAGCTGGGTCGAAAGTGCGCCGTCCTGGAAAGGGGTCTTTCGGGATGGCGCGGGCCGGCTCGGAGACTTCTTCACGCCCAGCCTGTATGCCGCGGAAATCAGTGAGAAGGGGCGCATCTGGGTCGCCGGTGAGCTGTCACTGATCATGACCTCCGATGACGGTGGCAACAGCTGGACCGTCCGCAATGCCGGCGGCAATGACGACGAAGGCATCGAGCCGACGCTGTCCGCCGTGGATGTGCGTGACGACGGTGTGGGTTTCGCCGTGGGACAGGAAGGGGTGGTGTTCAGAACCGATGATTTCGGCGTGCGCTGGGTCGCACTGCCGCGACCCTCCCGCGCCAATCTGCTGGGGGTGGCGAGCAAGCCGGACGGGACAGTGGTGCTGAGCGGCATGCGCGACATGCGCATCAGCCGCGATGGGGGGCAGACCTTCGAAGCGGTCTATGGCAATGGCATCGAAACCGGCTGGTTCCATGGCGTGGTTGCCGTTGAAGGTGCCCATGCGCTCACCGTCGGAGTGGCGGGCAAGGTTCTCAGAGTCATCAATTAGCACCCCCTGGCCAGGGACGGTGCGGCTTTCAATCAGGGAAGGGACAATGAAATTGCGTCAAATGGGTACGGTATTTTCCGTTGCCGTGCTGGGGGTGCTGTGCGCGCTGCCGGTCGAGCAGGCGGACGCGCGAATCCGGTTTTCCTACGGGGGCTTTCTGCGCCTCGAAGGGGCTTATCACCTGGGGCCGGAAAACCCCAACAATCAGGGCGGCAACCTGCTCAACGATGTTGAGGTCCACCGGGAGCCGTTCCTGCCACCGAACTACATTCAGGGTGCGGGCCCGACCATCGCCCCGCGCTACGACAGCGTGTCCCTGGACCTGCCCTACGGGGATGACCTTCGGCGTGGCGACCTGGTCCCGAGCACCGACAACGACTTCAATTACACCGTCGTCCGCGGCGAGGTCGAAGGGATCCTCAAATTCAACCGCAGCTGGCGCATCGTGACGCGGGTGCGAGGAATTTACGACCCGACCATTTACGATGAGTTTGATGCCAGAAGCCTCAGTAACCTTCCGGTCTACGAGCAGGGCGGGATCAAGAGTGGTCCCTGGGCCGACCCGGCCCTGTACGAGGGCACACCCAACTATTTCGAGTATTCCGTGGCCGATGGCAATGGGGGATTCGCACCGGGTAACCCGGTCGAGATCGCCGGGCGCGATTACATGGTCGACCTGCCGGCTGCTATCCTCGAATACAACCATCGCTCGCTGAATTTCCGCATCGGCAATCAGCAGATTGCCTGGGGGCAGTCCATTTTCTTCCGCGTCTTTGACGTGCCCAACGGTCTGGACCTGCGCCGGCATTCGATCCTTGACCGGGCGCTGGAGGAGTTTTCCGACAAGCGGGTGCCCATGCTGTCGGCGCGGCTGACCTACCAGCTGAGCCGCAATATCCTGTTTGATGGCTACGCGGGCAAGTTCCAGCCCACGGTGTTCGGCAACCCGAATACGCCCTACAACATCATTCCCGTGCAGTTCACCGTGCAGGACACCTACAAAAGCGGCGGCTATGACGATGACATCGTCGGCGGCTTTCGTCTGAAGGGTGACTATGGCCAGTGGGGTTTCCAGCTGGGCTATGCCCACCGGTATGGCACCGAAGGGGTCTTCCGCTGGACCGAAACCGGGGTGGAGCAGCCGCTGGGCGACGGGATTGGCCCGAATGTGGTCGGGAGTGCCGAGTTGGTCGGGGCGCTGCCAATCGTTGGCGATATTGTGGCTTCCAATCTTTCCGCGGGTGCGGCGACGATGCTGGACTACAGTCTCAAGTCACCGGCTGGCAGTGGATTGTGTCCGGCGGAGTCCTTTGACGACCCGTCCTATGACTATTCGATGTGCCGCAGCTACGCCGATACCGCCGAAGCGCTTGCTCATGCCTCCTTCCACCCGGGGGCCGGTGGTGTGTACTCCGCTGAAGAGTGGTTCCGCTACGCAGCCGAAGTGCGTCTGGACGGGATCATGGGGTTGAATGCGGCGATTAACGAGTTCCCCGCCGCGCAGGATGTCTACGCCTCACCCGTGGCTGATGCCTCCGAGGCGGTGGGTGAACTGGGGACCTTCTTTGTGGCCACCGGGGGATCCTTGCGCGGCCACATCGCGCGGGAATATTTCCGTGAAGACAACTTCATGGCCGGCGTCAGTTACGTGGTGGAGTCGGACATCGACTTCCTGAACCAGCTGATCATCAATCTGGAAGGCCAGTACACCCCGGAGCGGCATTTCACCAACATCACGCTGTCGCGGGAGTACATCAAGCAGGACGAGTACATCATCTCGCTGGTCGCCGACAAATGGCACCGTTTCTTCAACGAGTTTCCGGGCACCTACATCGTGATGCAGGCCCTGACCCGTAACCGGGCCGACCTGGTCGGACGTCACCTGTCCGGCATGGGGGGCAAGCCGCTGGACAAGCTCAAGCCGGACGACACCCGGACGACGACGCCAATCAACCACAACTCCAATTATCTCGTGCTGGGATTCCTGCAGCCCTGGCCGAACAAGATCTACGAGCTGGAGTTTGCCTCCTTGCTGGACCTGGAAGGCGGTGTGTTTGCCCAGGCCGGTCTGCGCTGGAACCCGGGCAAGGGGATCACCGTCGAAGGCTTCTATAACTACATCGATAGCGGGTTGTGGGGCAACAAGTACAACAACCTGATGTCCTCGATCGACTTTGCCGAAGAGTTCACGCTGCGCATGGCCTATCAGTTCTGAACCGCTCCCCCGAGCTTGCCCACGTCAATGCCCAGGCGGCGACGTGGGCGAGTTTTAGTGGACTCAGATCAGCCCCAGCTCGTGGGCCCGTGCCAGAGCGCCGGAGCGGTTCTTGACCGCAAGCTTTCCGTAGATGTTGTGCAGGTGCCATTTCAGGGTGCCTTCGGACACAAAGATGGCCTCCGCGATTTCGCGATTGCTGAGCCCGGACTGCAGCCGTTTCAGAATCTGTGACTCACGTTGGGTGAGTTCCTCCAGCAGTGCGCCCGGGCTGTGATTCGACACCGCTTTTCGCGGTGCCTGCGGCGCGGATGCCCGCTGGATTTTTCGCAGCAAGGGAGCGGCGGCACGGTGTTCCGGGCGTAGCTTGAGACCTTGCAGGAGCTGCGTTACCAGAGCCCCTTCATCGATGTAGATGCGGAAATACTGGTGCTGTGCACCCAGCATCAGCGCCTCTTCCATGACAGCCAGTGCGGCAGCTTCATTACGCGCCAGAGCGTAGGCCTGTGCCTGCAGCAACAGCAATTGCGCCTGGCGGTGGAACAGCTGGAGTTCCCGGCTGTGATCGATCGCCGCTTTGAGGCACTCCGCCGCCTGCGCGGGGGCATCACTCAGATGCAGGCGGCTGGCAACCCGGTAGGATTTTTCAGCCTGCAAAGAAAAGTCGTGCTGATCGCACGGGCCCTGGTCCAGGCCCAGTTGCCGGGCGCGGGCATGGGCCTGCTCGAAACGGTCGTCGCGGCACAACCAGCTGATTTCCTCGGTGGCCAGGGTCAGCTCGGCACGGTGCAGCCCGGTTCGGCGGGCGCGTTCCTGGCCCTTCTTCAGGCAGGTATAGCCCGTGTCGGTGCCACCGCTGGCATGGTACAGGCGCGCCTGCGCCAGGTGCTGGACGATCAGGTAGTCCGCCTGCAGGTAGTCGTCCTCGTTTTCCGGTACCGCCTCCAGGTGCCTGCGGGCGGCTTCCAGGTTGCCCCACTCATACTCGATGAAGGCCAGGATGGCGTGGCCGATCCCGGCATGCTGATACAGCCCCGGCATGTGGGTCTGGGTGTGCTCGATCAGCTCGAGGGCAGTATCTCGTGCGGATTCGAAGTCCCCGCGCTTGAGCTGGATAAAGCCTTCAATGGTGTAGCTCCAGGCCAGCGGGTAATGGCTTTCCGTCGCGATCAGCCGGGTTTTGGCGTCGGCGACGACTTGCAGGGCTTCGTCGATGCGCGAGTGGCTCTTCAGGGCAAAGGCATACACGTTCAGCACGGTGCCGATTCCTTCCTCGGTGTCGTCGGGCCAGCGTTGCAGCCATTCCTGGCAGTTCTGCAACATCGCGTCCTTGTCGTCGCTGATGCCGGCCAGGTGGCATTCGTGCTTGCCGATCTCGCATTCGAGGGTGCGGACCAGGCCCTGGTCCGGCGTGGCCGAGTGGCGCAACTCGGCCAGTTGATCACGCAGAATCTGCAGTTGCACCTCGACCGTTTGTGGCCGGGCGAAGAAGATCAGCGCAAAGATGTAGTTGATCCGGATGCGTGGGTGCTGTCGGGCCCATTCGGCCGGCAACTGGCCCATCCATTCCATGATGGTGTGCAGATAGCCACGCCGGAACACCAGGGCTTCGACCGTCGCATCCAGCCAGCTACAGGCATCGGCCCAGGCCTGGGCCCGCATGGCGTAGTGAATGGATTCGATCACGAGGTTGCGGGCATACAGATTCCGCGCGCCTTTGATCAATGCCTGGCGGCAGAATTCCGGGTGCAGACGCAGGCCCTGTTCACGAAAGAACTGGCCGACCAGGTGATGAAAGCGAAACCAGTGCCCGCTCGCGTCCATGCGTTTGAAGAACAGGTTGCGCGCATGCAGGGCTTCCAGTTGCCGGTTGGCATGGGCTGTGCCGGTTGCAGCGGTCACCAGCTCCGCGTCCACCCGGTTGAACTGGGCAATGGCGAAAATGAATTGCCGGGTCTCCGCATCCAGGTTTTCCAGCAACACCTCCCCGAGGTAGTCCATGACTCCGGCATCGTTGCCCGCAAAATCCGCAACCAGCTTGTCCGGGTCGGGGCTGTCATCGAGGATCAGGGTCGCCAGTTCCAGTCCGGCAGGCCAGCCTTCGGTGCGGGTGCTGAGCAGCTGGATGCTGGCGGCTGACAGCACGCAGCCGAGGCGGGCGTTGATGAAGGTGGCGACTTCGGCGGCCGAAAACTTCAGCTGCTCCGGGCCGTACTCGACCAGCGCCCGGCGTACCCGCAGCCGGCTCAGGGGCAGCATGCTTTCGGTGCGGCTGCCGAGCACGAACTGCAATTGCGGTGGTGCGTACTGCGTCAGCCATTGCAGGATCTTGAGGATCTCGGTGTTGTGGATGAAGTGCAGGTCGTCGATGAACAGCACGATCCGGTTTTCGGCTGCGGCCAGCTCACCGGCCAGGCTTTCCAGCGTCGAGCGGCTGTCGCGGGCGAAGGCACCATCGCTGCCGGTGAACAGGTCGGAGGCCTGGATGTCGAGCCCCCCACGAATCAGTGCTGCGGTCAGGTAACGGGTGAATCGCGTCGGGTCGTTGTCATCGTCGTCCAGGTTCAGCCAGCTGGTCGCGATGCCCTGCTGGGCGATGCGCGTGTACCAGTCGGCCATCAGCGTTGACTTGCCGTAACCCGCGGGTGCGGTCACGGTGGCGACCCGCACCCGGCCTTCGACGAAGGCAAGCGGAGGTTCGAGTTGCTCGCGCGCGATCAGATCCGCCGCGCCGGACGCCGGGCAGAGCTTGGTCTCCAGAATGGGAATGTTCGGCACGGCGGAGGCCATGAAGGGGGTTCCTGTCTCGTCGAAAACCTAACTTCGGTTAGGTGCGCCCTCCCTGGGTGGCGAGCAAACTGAGTCTGACACAGCTTCGCGTGGCGAGGGTTCTCAACGATGCGCTCTATCACATTGCCCAGCATGACCTGCCGTTTGGTGGTGTCGGGCCCAGCGGAATGGGGCATTACCACGGGAGGGAGGGCTTCATGTCCTTCTCCAAACTGCGGCCGGTGTTCTATCAGGCACCCTTCAGTTTCATGAAGTTGCTGCAGCCCCCTTATGGTCGCTTCGCCAGTCGGGTGTACGACTTCCTGATGAAGTGGAAGGGCTGAGCGTCCCCCGGGCACACACACGGCAACCTGTGACACACCCCGCATGAAGATCAC